>CAJUMD010000021.1 GCA_910587275.1 uncultured Kineothrix sp. | reverse complement strand
ATCAACCACCTTCCTTGGAATTCCCTATATTTGAATTATACAGGAAGCTCCTTCTGCTTTTCGCTGTCCCATTGTATTACTCATCTAGTACAATAATACCTTTTTCCCTTTTTGTCAACCCATGTCAAGGGATTTTTTCACCGCATGTCATAAACGGCTGTTTCTTTGCCGTGAATGGTCATCCTTCCAAACCGGACGGCATAACCCGAATACGCTTACCAATCCATTATATTGCATTTTCCTAACAATACGATGTGGATAACCTTAAAAATTTCTTAAATTTTCTTAAAAATGGCGCAAAGCCGCGGATTTACGGCGTTTCTATAAGTATAACGGATGGGGGTGGGAGTTTTCTTCAATTTTTTTGATTTTTACGGATATTTTTCCCACCGCCTGCGGGAACCATAAACGTTGTGCAAAAACAGGACCAGCCGTTGCAGAAGTCATGGTTTCTGCAACGGCCGGTCTGTTTCTTGTAGGATTTGTTTTTATTTCATCTTTTACTTATCATTTACTGCATGATTTCCTGTATTGGCTGCCATACTTACTACTGTTCCGCCACTTTGCGCACTACCGCTCCTCTATGGCTTTCTTTTAAGATAGGGCTTAATTTCTTGTAAATAAGCACCGTCACAAGGGACACGCTGCCGCCCTTTAGGATATTTAAAGGAGCCACGGCAAAAATGACCAGCGTTACCACACTGTTGATTGCGGGATTAATTGCCGTCCCCATGCCCACGATGGCATCCAAAGGCATACCGTAAAGCTGGGCGAATTTCGGAAGCAGGTAAACCGCATTAAATGCCGTACCGAATACGGTCATGCACAGGGTACCCGTCACGGAACCGGCAATTGCCGTTTTCTTCGTCTTCCTGTTCAGGTACAGGATGGATGCCGGCAGAACGAAACTGCATCCGATGACAAAATTCGCAAGATCCCCCACGAACGCGGTAGTGGTTCCCTTAAACACCAGCTTCAGTAAAATTTTACAGAACTCGATCATGACGCCTGCCACCGGTCCGAACGCAAAAGCCCCCACCAAAACCGGTATTTCGCTGAAATCCAGCTCATAAAAAGCCGGGGCAAAAGGCACGGGAAATTCCAACAGCATCAGGAGAAACGCAATGGCGGAAAACACGCCAATCATCGCTATTTTTCTGGTGGAAAGGATGCGTTCCATATCACCGCTTTTCTTCTTAGCCATCTTCTCCGCACCGTAAGCCACCGCAAATAAAAGAACGACGATGCCCAAAAACTCCAAGACAAAAATAAGATTTTCCGTTACCGACTGCATTAAACCATTCATTTCTTTTCCTCCTGAAAATAAAATATTTTAGGGAAAATTCTTCTTGTTACAAAATTAAGGTCAGCAGTATATTCCTCCGTGCGCCGCTTTGGCGGCATACTTCTTCTGCACGGGGCTGTGCAATTGAGTAGGGAAGACTTTTCCTACTCCGTGCGCCGGGCACCCGTCAGCTCTGCTGACATCCTTCCTTTGGGTGCCCGTGTGCATAAAAAACCCCGAACATTTCTGTTCGGGGGCCGCTTTCCGTAATTTTCATATCCGCCCGGCACCATCCACACGGTGCCATCTTCCACGGACATAACCTTTACTTTTCTTCTCTCATCCAGACTTTACTGTCGGTTTTGGAATTTCACCAAATCAGCCGTTTGGGAAACCTGTTTTCCATTTCCGGTTTCCTCCACGGGTCGCGGACTGTCACCGCCGGTAGGGAATGACGGACATGCCGTTTCACCCAACCCCGAAGAATTTTCTCATTTACAATATCCAGCATATAGCGTAAGGCTGATTTTGTCAAGAGGCACTTTGGAATTACCCACGGAAACCGGAAATTAATTTCCATTTGAACTTATCACAGTTTCCCCCGCCGTCCTTCCGCCTCCGCCCTGCCGAGCAGGTACAAAAATACAAGGGCGGGTACCCGCAGAATCGGCACTGCGGTTTCATGCCTTGCGCATCCTGCATCTTCCAGCTTTTTCGTAACCAAAAATGCATTTGTTACCCTGGATTCCCTGTCTTTGCACAGCTCCACAATGGCATCCGTGGCAGGAATATGGGAATTACCTTTATACTTTACTTCGCACAGAATTTTTCCGCGGGGAAGCTCTATGACTACGTCCACTTCCTTTTGGTTGTTCTTCGCCTTCCTGAAATACCCAAGCTGCGCCGCACTTCCCTGGTAAAAGGATAATAGATGCTTGTACACCGTAGTTTCCACCATAATACCCAATTCCGTTTCATCCGACAGCACATCTTCAATCATCAGCACCGCATTGCGGATGGCAGCATCCGCAATGATAACCTTCGGTCTGCCTTTCAGCGCTCCTTTCCGCCCCACATCCACCGGTTTCGCCAAATAAATGAGATTGGACATGACCAACGCATCCATATAGCTTTCCAAAGTACTGACCGACGTATTCTCCAGCTCCTTTGCAGCGGTCGTCACACTGAAAATCTGCGTGGAATTGATGCACAGGTACAGGAACAGCTTTTCCATGAGAAGGGGGCTTCTGATGTTAAACAAAGACAACACGTCCCGCTTAATGACTTTATCCACCACGTCTTCCCTCAGCATTCTCTGGGCGTACATATCATCCCCGGAAAGCACCAGTTCCGGGAAGCCCCCCACCATCAGGTACCGGTTAAAGTGCTGCACCAGCGGATGAAATCTGTCGCAAATGTCCAAAAGCTCTTTTTCCGGCATTTTCTCCAGTTCCGTCAGTCTCAGCCCATCCGGCAGTTCCGGTTCTTCCAGTTGCAGCAAACGGCAATATTCGAAAAAAGACATGGTCGGAATCCGCAGGACGCTCCACCTTCCGGTACCGCTGTCCGCCGCCCCCCTTTCCAGGACAGGGCTGGCGGAACCGGTAGCCGTCAGGCGGATTTCTTTCCTGCTGTCATAAATTACCTTCATCCACAACTCCCAATTTTCCGTATACTGTATTTCATCAAAAAAAATATATCTGTCACCGTCCAGCGGATACATGGACTCATAAATGGAAAGCACACTTTCCACGTTCACTAGTTTTACGATAGGATTATCAAAAGAAACATACAAAATATTCTTCGCCGGAACCCCCTCGTCAATCAGCGTCTCTATCATCTGGTACAGGATGGTCGTCTTTCCCACCCGTCTTGCACCGGATAATATGGCAAACCGTTTGACGGTTTCATGCTTCATGATACGCAGCGCTTCATAGTAGGCAAACCGTTTCTGCGGCTTTGCTTCTTCTTTAATAGCGGACGGATTGCGCCACCATGTATTATACTGTCTTAATACTTTTATTACCTGTTCATCCGTGACAAGAGACATTTCTTTCCTCCAACTCAGCAATTATCTTATTATATTTTAACAATATATATGAAAATATACAAGTATAAAATTATAATTTATAATGTTTTATTAAATTATAATTTTATATTATTCATTCTGTTCATCCTTTATAACTACAAAAAATCCGTGGAGTTATTAAATTATAGTTTCATAACTCCACGGATGTTGTTTGTTTATATTTATGGTTTCCTGTTTATCTTCATGGTCAGTGAGATACGCTTTTTCTCCTGCTCCACGCCAAGCACCTGCACATCCACAATGTCACCTACACTTACCGCTTCCAGCGGATGCTTGATAAACCGGTCGGTAATCTGGGAAATGTGGACCAAACCGTCCTGATGCACGCCGATATCCACAAACACGCCGAAATCAATCACGTTCCGCACGGTTCCCTTTAAAACCATGCCCGGTTTCAAATCCTTCATTTCCAAAACGTCGCTGCGCAGAATCGGCGCCGGCATGTCCTCCCTGGGATCCCGCGCCGGTTTCTCCAGTTCCTTTAAAATATCGGTCAGGGTGATTTCCCCTACGCCAAGTTCTTCTGCCATTTTTTTCTTATCTTTGATTTTCCGTTCCAGTAACAGACCGGCAGTGCCTGCACTTCTGCTTTCCGCTGCACCCGGTGTCTGGTTCTTGTCCCTGCCGTTTTCCGGCACGGTATTTCCCATGGCTGCCGCCAGCGCTTTTCCCATGGCGGTGTTGGTATTGCGGATTACGATACGGTTTTGGTTCTTCACCTGTTTTCCTGTGGTTTTACGCTCCGTTTCAGGTACGTTTTTCTTCCCGCCGCCTTTTTGTGCCGCCTGTTTCTGCATCTTACGCACATCCTCCATGGTCAGTCCCAGCCGGTCAAGCAGCTTCATGGCAGCTTCATAAGATTCCGGATGGACGCTGGTGGCATCCAACGGATTATCCCCGTCCAAAATCCGGAGAAAACCCGCACACTGTTCAAACGCTTTCGGTCCCAGCTTCGCCACCTTCATAAGTTGTTTCCGGTTAGTGAAACGGCCGTTATTTTCCCTGTAATCCACGATGTTTTTCGCAATTACTTTCGTAATACCGGAAATGTATTCGAGCAGTGATGCTGACGCGGTATTCAAATCCACACCCACTTTATTCACGCAGTCTTCCACCACGCCTCCCAAAGTATCGCCCAGCTTCTTTTGGTTCATATCATGCTGGTACTGTCCGACACCGATGGATTTCGGGTCGATTTTCACAAGCTCCGCCAAAGGGTCCTGCAGCCTGCGCGCAATGGAAGCGGCGCTGCGCTGTCCAACATCGAAATTCGGAAATTCCTCGGTGGCAAGTTTGCTTGCGGAATATACCGATGCGCCCGCTTCATTGACAATAACGTACTGTACCGGAGTATCCAGTTCCTTAATCAGTTCCACGATGACCTGTTCGGATTCCCGGGATGCCGTACCGTTCCCGACGGAAATCAGGGATACCCCATATTTTTTTATTAATTTTTTTAATTCCGCTTTTGCTTCCGTTACCTTATTTTGGGGCGCCGTAGGAAAGATTACTTTGGTATCCAGCACTTTTCCGGTGGCATCCACCACCGCCAGCTTGCATCCGGTTCGGAACGCGGGATCCCAGCCCAGCACTACCTTTCCTGCAATGGGAGGCTGCATCAGGAGCTGTTCCAGATTCTTGCCGAACACGGTTATCGCACCGTCCTGTGCTTTTTCCGTCAATTCATTGCGGATATCCCGTTCTATGGCGGGAGCAATCAGCCGGTGGTAACTGTCATCGATGACATCCTTTAAAACGGGCGTCGTCACGCCGTTATCGGATGTAATGACCTTCTTTGCCAAAAACTGCAGGATACGTTCTTCCGGCGCAACGATTTTTACCGTAAGCACCTTCTCGCTTTCCCCGCGGTTCAACGCCAGGATGCGGTGTCCCGCCGCTTTCCTGACGGGTTCCTCATAATCATAGTACATTTCATATACGCTCTGTACTTTTTCATCTTTTGCCGTACCGGTAATCTTTCCTTCTTCCATGGTGATTTCCCGGATATACATACGGTAATCCGCCTCGTCGGAAATGCTTTCCGCGATAATGTCCTTCGCTCCCTGTATGGCATCCTGTACCGTCTTTACTTCTTTCTCTTCCTTTATATATTTTGCGGCTTCTTCCTCCAGGGAAGTTTCCGCCTTCTGTTCCATCAGCCATTCTGCCAGCCCGTCCAGCCCTTTTTCCTTCGCCACGCTCGCCCTTGTCTTGCGCTTTGGCCGGTATGGGCGGTACAGGTCCTCCACGACAACGAGGGTTTCAGCGGCGAGGATTCTGCTTTTCAATTCCTCCGTCAGCTTGCCCTGCTCCCCAATGCTGCCAAGCACCTGCTCCTTTTTTTCTTCCAGGTTGCGCAGGTAGGCCAGCCTTTCGTCCAGGTTCCTGAGTGTCTCGTCATTTAAGGAACCGGTTACTTCCTTCCGGTAACGGGAAATGAAAGGAATCGTATTCCCTTCGTCAATCAGTTTCACGGCGGCTTCCACCTGCCACTTCTGCACCTGCAGTTCTTCGCTCAGCTTTAAAATAATATCCATACACTACTCCATCCTTATGTTCTGTCGCATCCGCCACTTTGCGGGCATCTTTTACGTATATCCACACCATAAGATTATAGCCGAATCCGTTACCGATTTTCAAGATTGTAATCTTGCGCATAAAGTGGTATACTGAATATGTATATTCAGGAGGCTGACTTATGGACTTCAATCATTATGGAAACAATAACACAAATAATTATCCGAACCAGCCCTATGGCAATCCGTATCCGCCCGCAGCAGGCTTACGGGGACGCAATTTGGCTACCGCATCCATGGTGCTTGGAATTTCCGCACTGGTTACGTCGGTATTCCTTCCCATTTACCTTCCTTGTATCTTTGGCAGTTTGGCAATCGTTTTCGCCCTGCTTTCAAAAGGAAGCGCCCCAAGAATGCAGGGGGCGGCAAAAACAGGAATTTCCTGTGGTGCCAGTGCGTTTGCCATTACTGCAGCCCTTACGGCTTTTTCCGTTTATATGGTCTTAACCGATCCGCAGTTTACCGACCTTATGATGGATACGGCAAAAACCTATGATGAAATCATTGAGCAGATGTACGGGGTTCCTGCCGAGGAAATCTTAGGGGAATCCGTGGAAGACAGGATGAGGGAAATCATGGATTCCATTCAGCCTTGATTTCATGTACTTTTTGGAAAGCCATAAAGAATAGGATAATAAAAAATAAAATAAAATAAAATAAATATAAGGTATGCCAGACAAAACAGACGGCAGAAAGGAGTATGTATGGGCGGAATCAGCGCAATTTCAGGTATTGGCGGTGTATACGGTTTTGAACCTTACCGCTATTTCAACTACAATTTGTATCAGAACAAGACAAGTGAACTCAGTGGGGAGGAAAAATCCGCCGTTGTAAGGAATCCGGGAGAATCCACGGAAAAAACCGCCGGGAGGAAATCTTCCCCTGCGGAATGCGAAACATGCAGCAACCGGAAATACCAGGACGGATCGGATGAAATGGTTTCCTTCAAATCGGCAACCCACATATCCCCGCAGGCTGCTGCAAGCGCCGTACGTGCCCATGAGCAGGAACATGTTTCCAACGCATATAAGGATGCGGCGAAAAACAACGGAAAAGTGCTTTCCGCAAATGTGGCAATCCATACTTCCATTTGCCCTGAATGCGGCCGCAGTTATGTATCCGGCGGTACCACTACGACACAGATTAAATATTATAACGAGGATAATCCGTACCAAAAGAACCTGAAAGCGGCGGATGCCCTCAAATATACGGGCATGAACCTGGATATGGCTGTATAACCCTAGAATTGGAGACTTAAATGATATGAACAGTTACAAATCATCCGCCGAATTAAAAGGCATTGCAAAAGAACAGTTATTCGGCAAATACGGCGCCATCATTGGTCCTTCCCTTGTACTGGGACTCATTACCCTGATTCTCTCCTTTGGTCCCGGTTTGGTTGTCGGGACCAATACGGTGCCGCAGCTTATCCTATATTTCCTCATCAGCTTCATTGTCAGCCTGTTTGCCGGAATCTTTACTTCCGGCAAAGCGTTCCTTTACCTCAAACTTACCTGCGGACAGCCGGTATCCGTGTCAGACATCTTCTACGGGTTCCAGACATACCCTGATAAAGCGCTGTTAATCCAGCTTGTCCTCAGTGTGGTGACTTATGTCTGCATGATACCGCAGATGATATTTAACCTGCTTATCAACTATTCCCAAAATATGGTTGCCATCCTGTTTGCATCCTTATTTACGGTTATCGGGTCTGCAGTCATGATTTTCCTTATGCTGATGCTGTCGCAGTCCTTTTACCTGCTGCAGGATTTTCCGCAGTATTCCGCAAAAGACCTGATGAAGATGAGCTGCCGGATGATGAAGGGACATAAAGGGCGCCTGTTCTACATCAACGTTTCGTTCCTTCCACTGTATTTCCTCGGCTTTTTTTCCTGCTGCATCGCTTTCCTGTGGCTGAACCCATACATGGAAATGGTCCGGGTCAATTTCTACATGGACCTGATGAAAAACAGGAATTCCGTCAACTTGGAGAAGCAACCGGCTGGAAGGGAGACATTGCAATAAAACTATGAAGAACGCCAACCTGAAAACGAAACATGTATCCGCCGTACTTCTTACGGTTTTTATACTCACTTTGCTCCCCATTCTGTTGCTCGGCTTTTATGATTATCCCTGCGCCGACGATTATTCCTATTCTTCCGCCACAAGACAGGTATGGCTGCAAAGCCATTCCGTCCTGCAGGTATTCAAAGAAGCCGTTGCCACTTCCGCCAGCCGCTACGAAACGTGGCAGGGTACCTTTACTTCCATTTTCTTTATGGCGCTGCAGCCTGCCGTTTGGACGGAAAAGGCTTATTTTATTACCCCTTTTCTCATGATTGGGTTATTGTCTTTGTCCGTTTTTTACCTGGTGCACGTTATCGTTGTGCACTGCCTGAAAGGAACCGTCCCGGAAAGCACCATCCTTTCCCTGCTCATCCTTCTGACCGTTATCCAATGCATGGTGGACAAGACCGATGCCTTTTACTGGTATAACGGTTCCGTGCATTACATGGTTCCGTTTTCCTTTCTCCTGCTGATGCTTGCGGCGCTGCTGTCCGCTCTTGTGAATGGAGGAAAGCGCATGATTATCCTGTCTTCCCTCTGTGCCGTCCTCGTAGGCGGAGGAAACTATGTCAGCGGGCTTGTGGCATGTGTCCTTGGCGTATCCCTGCTGTTGCTGGTTTTCCTGCAAAAACAACGGATCTTACAAAACCGGAAAGCTGCCTGCATCCCGGTCCTGCTTCTTCTCGCTTCCTTCCTTATCAATATGGCTGCCCCCGGCAACCGCATCCGGGAGGAAACGGTACAGGGCATGTCCCCCTTCAAATCCATTATGGTTTCCTTCCGCTATACGCTGTCGTTTGCGGTCGATGAATGGAGCGACTGGACGGTTTGGGCTCTTGTCCTGTTTTCCCTGCCTTTCCTATGGAAAATCGTAAAAAACACAACGTTCCGCTTTCCCTGTCCGCTTCCCGTTGCCGTTTACAGCTATTGCGTAGTTTCCTCCGCATTCACCCCCGCCGTTTACGCCACGGGAAATATCGATGCAGGAAGAATCCGCAACATTATTTTCATCCTCTATGTCCTGCTCCTTTTCCTCAATGCAGGGTATATCCTTGGCTGGGCGTGTCATTCTTTCCGCTTGGACGGGAAGGAAAAAGAAACGCGGGGAATCCTGACGGTAAACCAGCGGTGGTACGTACTCTTTGCCTCCTTCGCTCTTATTTTCGGCATAGGAATCACGGTGAAACCCAATCCCGGTTACTACACCACCAGCGCAGCCTTCACGGAACTGGTAAGCGGGGAAGCAAAGGCTTACGGAGAGGAAATGGATGCGCGTATCGAAATCCTCAGGCTTTCCGGTGAAGACGTCATCCTCCCCCGCATCCAGACACAGCCGGATCTGCTTTACCATTCGGATATTACCCCTGATGCGGAAGACTGGTCCAACGCCGCCATGAGCCGGTATTACGGTAAAAACAGCATTACCATTCCCGTGTATCCGGATTAAAACGGTCCGCGCCGCATTCACGGTATCTCCCGCGGAGCCTTACGCAAAAAAAGCAGCGTTACCGCTGCTTTTTTCCTCTTATGGTTATGGTTCTTCCGCCACCGGCACTCCCCCGGCGCTGATCCACTTCAGGTACGCATTAATAAAACCGTCCAATGCGCCGTCCAGCACCGCATCGGCATTGCCGGATTCCTCTCCGGTCCGGTGGTCTTTTACCATCGTATAGGGCTGCAGTACATAGGAGCGTATTTGGTTGCCCCAGCCGATTTCCTTTACTTCCCCACGGATGCCGGAGAGCTTTTGGGCATTTTCTTCCTGTTTCAAAAGGAACAGCTTGGCTTTTAACATCTGCATTGCCTTGTCCTTATTCTGGAACTGGGACCGCTCATTTTGGCACTGTACCACGATTCCCGTAGGAAGGTGGGTGATACGGATGGCGGAGGATGTTTTATTAATATGCTGTCCGCCCGCACCGCTGCTTCGGTACGTATCAATCCGCAGGTCGTCATCGTTGATTTCGATATCCATGTCTTCCTCGATGTCCGGCATAACATCCAACGATACAAAAGAAGTCTGCCGTTTGCCCTGCGCGTTAAAAGGGGATATCCGTACCAAACGGTGCACACCTTTCTCCGATTTTAAATATCCGTAAGCGTTTTCCCCGTTCACCTGAAACGTCACCGATTTGATTCCTGCCTCGTCGCCGTCCAAATAGTCCAGCACTTCGATGCCGTATCCCTTCCGTTCCGCCCAACGGGTATACATACGGTAAAGCATGGAACACCAGTCGCAGCTTTCCGTTCCTCCCGCCCCTGCATTCAGTTTCAGGATGGCATTGTTCTTGTCATATTCTCCCGATAAAAGGGTACGAATACGGATGCTTTCAAACGTCTGGATAAAGGAATCCAGTTCCGTCCGTATCTCCGCCGCCATCTCAGGGTCTTCTTCCTCATAACCCATTTCAATTAACGTCCCGATATCTTCGTACTGTCCCCGCAGACCGTCCATGGTATCCACGGTATCTTTCAGGTTTTTTAATTCCTTCATTTTCTTATTGGAGGTTTCCGGGTCGTCCCAAAATCCGGGGGCTTCCATTTCCCGCTCCAGTTCTTCGATTCTCCGCGACTTATTGGCTAAGTCAAAGTGAATCCCTCACTTCCGCCAGCGGACTTTCATAGGTCTGCAATTCTGATTTCATCTGATCCAATTCTACCACTTAACGTCACCTGCCTTCTTTTTCATTTTTATTTTTCTATCATCATATGATAACCGGTTACATTTCCTGCCACAGCATTATTTCCTGCCACAGCACTGTTTATACTTCTTCCCGCTGCCGCACGGACAGGGATCATTGGGATAAACTTTTGCCACGTCCCGCTTCACGGGTCCTTTCGGGAGGGAATCATCCTTGTTGGTTCCCGTCACCTTTGCCACCTGCTCCCGTTCCACCTTCTGTTCGATGCGGACATGGAACAGGAGACGGACGGTTTCTTCCTTAATGTTCTGGGTCATTTCGTCAAACATTTCATACCCGCTTAATTTATATTCCACCAACGGGTCCCTTTGACCGTATGCCTGAAGACCCACGCCCTGACGGAGCTGATCCATATCATCGATGTGGTCCATCCATTTCCGGTCAATCACTTTTAACAAAATCACACGCTCGATTTCCCGCATGGCTTCGGGATTGGGGAACTCCGCTTCCTTGCTCTCATACAGCTTTACGGCTTCTTCCTTCAACTGCTGCTTTAAGCTGTTTTTCTTAGGCTTTAACACCCTTCCCGTATTAACGGGACGCAGCGGAATGGTGGGCAGGAGCAGCGTATTCAGCTCATGGAAATTCCAATCATCAATGTCCACATCGTCCCCGATGCTGATATCCACTGCGTTTTCCGCAATATCCGTCACCATCTTGAAAATGGCGTCCCTCATGCTTTCGCCGCTTAATACCTGTCTTCTCTCCTCATAAATGATTTCCCTCTGCTCGTTCATCACCTGGTCGTATTCCAACAGGTTCTTACGGATGCCGAAGTTATTGTTCTCTATCTTCTTCTGCGCCGACTCGATGGCCCTGGTCAGGGATTTGTGCTCGATTTCCTGATCCTCCGGGATGCCCAGCGCATTGAACATGCTAATCAGCCGTTCCGAACCAAACAGCCGCATCAAATCATCCTCCAGGGAAATATAGAACTTGGATTCCCCGGGATCTCCCTGACGGCCGGAACGTCCGCGTAACTGGTTATCGATACGCCTGGACTCATGGCGCTCCGTACCGATGATTTTCAGCCCTCCTGCTGTTTTTGCCTCATCATCCAGCTTGATATCCGTACCGCGCCCCGCCATATTGGTGGCAATGGTAACGGCGCCGTGGATTCCCGCATCCGCCACGATCTCCGCCTCCAGTTCATGGAACTTGGCATTTAATACCTTATGCTGGATGCCTTCCTTGGAAAGCAGTTTGCTGACTTCCTCCGATGCTTCGATGGTAATGGTACCCACCAGCACCGGCTGCCCTTTGGCATGTGCCTCCTTCACCGCTTCCACGATGGCACGGAGCTTCTCTTTCCTCGTCTTGTATACCGCATCCTGCAGATCCTGCCGGATAACCGGTTTATTGGTAGGAATTTCGATAACATCCATGCCGTAAATATCCCGGAATTCCTTTTCTTCCGTTAAGGCGGTACCGGTCATGCCGGCTTTCTTTTCAAATTTATTAAAAAAGTTCTGGAACGTAATGGTTGCCAGCGTCTTGCTCTCCCGCTTCACCTTTACGTGTTCCTTGGCTTCGATTGCCTGATGCAGTCCGTCGGAATAACGGCGTCCGGGCATGATACGTCCGGTAAACTCATCCACAATCAACACCTGCTCGTCCTTCACCACATAATCCTGGTCGCGGAACATAAGGTTATGCGCCCGCAGTGCAAGGTTAATGTTGTGCTGTATCTCCAAATTCTCAGGGTCGGCAAGGTTTTCTATTTGGAAAAACCGTTCCACTTTGGCAACGCCTTCGGCTGTCAGGTTAACGACCTTGTCCTTTTCATTTACGATAAAGTCCCCGGTTTCCTCCCGCTCAATTCCCATGATGGCATCCATCTTGGTCATTTCCGCCATATCCTCGCCGCGCTTTAGCTGCCTTGCCAGCAAATCACAGGCTTCATAGAGTCTTGTGGATTTACCGCTTTGGCCGGAAATGATAAGCGGTGTCCTTGCCTCGTCAATCAACACGGAGTCCACTTCATCGATGATGGCATAATGCAAATCCCGGAGCACAAGCTGTTCCTTATAAATAACCATGTTGTCCCTTAAGTAGTCAAACCCCAGCTCGTTATTGGTCACGTAAGTGATGTCACAGTTATACTGTTCCCTGCGTTCCTCGGATTTCATGTCGTTCAACACCACGCCGACCTTCAGTCCCAAAAATTCATGTACCTGTCCCATCCACTCCGCGTCACGCTTCGCCAAATAGTCGTTAACCGTAACCACATGCACCCCTTTTCCTTCCAGGGCATTCAGGTAGGCGGGCAGAGTGGACACCAGCGTCTTACCTTCACCGGTCTTCATCTCCGCGATACGTCCCTGATGGAGTATGATACCGCCAATCAGCTGTACACGGTAGTGCTCCATGTTAAGCACCCTGCGCGCCGCCCCCCTTACAGTGGCAAATGCTTCCGGCAGAAGGTCGTCCAGTGTCTCCCCTTCCTGAAAACGCTTCTTATACTCTTTCGTCTTGTCCCTCAACTGCTCATCGCCCAGTTCCTGCATGGAGGGACGCAGCGCCTCAATGGCATCCACCTTGGCCTCTATCCTTTTTAATTCCCTCTCGCTGTGGGTTCCAAAAACTTTACTGACAATATTCATAGTTCAGCTCCCATGTTATTCACGGTTGTTTTTACAATAATATCCATACCGTATTATGTACAACCGGTTTCATTTTCATTGCGGATTTCAAAAATCCACTCTCTATTGTAGCAGATTTGTCCGATATAATCAACTACTGCATGATGAAATTTCATGCGCCGGGCAGGGATTTCCGCTCTTTTCTTCTGCCGGGTATCAAAAAATACAACGCCGCATCACAGCATTCCCTTTTATTTTACCCAGCACGGAAGGGATTATTTTGCGGGTCGGCGGCAGCGGGATTGCCTGTCCCGGATTTTCCGTGCTTCGTTTCCGGCGGAAGTTTCTTAGCAGAATGTAAGTACATAAGGGAAACCGTGCAGGGATGCACGGTTTAGCCCGATGCGGCAGGGATGCCGCTTGAGGGCGTCCCGCAGCCTGTGAAAACTTACGCCATTCTGCTTAGAAACTCCCAGCCGGAAAAAGTGCACGGAAAACCGGGACAGGCAATCCCGCTGCCGCCGACCCGCAAAATAATCCCTTCCGTGCGTCCGCATCTTTTATGGAAACTGGCCACATCCATCTTGACCTTAATCATAAGAAGTGTTATTATTTTAACGATTGGAAATATCACAACAGATTGCAGGAAATACCATAAAAAAAATCAAAGTAAGAGGTGCAGAGAAATGAGTAAAACTTTTGACGAACTGATTTCCAAAGTAAAGGAAATCCCCATGAAAAAGGTTTCCGTTGCCGTAGCGCAGGATTCCGCCGTACTGGAAGCGGTCAGGGCCGCTAAGGACAGGCAGATTGCGGATGCCATTTTAGTAGGCGATGAAGCGAAAATTAAAGCCATTGCCGCTGAAGACGGCGTTGACATCAGCGATTTCGAGCTGATTCATGTGGAAGACGATATTGAGGCTTCCCTTGCCGCCGTAAAACTGGTGCATGAAGGCAAAGCCGACATGTACATGAAGGGATTAATCGACACCAAGCATTTCTTAAAGAGTGTCCTCGACAAAGAAGTAGGGCTGCGCACCGGAAAACCCTTATCCCATGTATGCGTATTCGACGTGGAAGGCATTGACCACCTGCTGTTCTTAACGGACGTTGCCTTCATCCCCTATCCCACACTGGAGGACAAGGTACATATCATTACCAATACGCTGGAAATCACCAAAGCCTGCGGCATTGAATGCCCGAAAGTAGCACCCCTTGCGGCAGTGGAAGTAGTCAATCCCAAGATGCCCGCCACCGTGGAAGCGGCAGAACTTACACAGATGAACAAGGACGGCAAAATTACGGGATGCATCATAGACGGTCCTCTTTCCCTCGATCTCGCCATCGATGCGGAAGCGGCAAAACACAAAGGGGCGACAGACCGTCCAATCCAGGGTGATGCGGATATCCTTCTTTTCCCCGATATCCATGCCGGAAATTTGGTTTACAAGGCAATGGTGCATACTGCCAAACTGAAAAACGGTAACATCTTAACGGGTACCAAAGCACCGGTTATCTTAACTTCCCGCTCCGATTCCATGGAAGTAAAAGTAAACTCCCTTGCCCTTGGCGCGGTTGTCGCGGAATCCATGAAATAAAGCAGACGGAATCCATAAAAAACAGAAGGAGGATTTACCATGTCCATAAAAAGTTTGATTATCAATCCCGGCTCCACTTCCACCAAAATCGGCGTATTTGAAGACGAGACATTATTATTCGAGGAAACCTTAAGGCACTCCACGGAGGAAATCGCCCAGTATGCTTCCATCGTTGAACAGAAAGATTTCAGGAAAAACATCATCCTCAACCTCATGAAAGAAAAAGATTTCGACATGAAATCATTAAATGTCATTGTCGGACGGGGCGGTATGTTAAAACCCATTCCGGGCGGAACCTATGCGGTATCGGACGACCTGTTAAACGACCTGAAAATCGGTAAGCAGGGACAGCACGCTTCCAACCTGGGCGGTATCCTGGCAAGGGAAATCGGCGACTCCATCGGCGTACCTTCCTATATCGTGGATCCTGTGGTAGTGGATGAGCTGATGCCCATGGCAAGGTATTCCGGCGTACCGGAGCTTCCCCGCACCAGCGTATTCCATGCACTGAACCAAAAAGCCGTGGCAAAACGCTATGCAAAGGAAAAAGGCGCGGCATATGATTCCCTGAACTTAATCGTTGTCCATATGGGCGGCGGCGTATCGGTAGGCGCCCATGAAAAAGGAAA
Source organism: uncultured Kineothrix sp. (assembly GCA_910587275.1). Classification (GTDB taxonomy): domain Bacteria; phylum Bacillota; class Clostridia; order Lachnospirales; family Lachnospiraceae; genus Kineothrix. The sequence goes on along the minus strand of CAJUMD010000021.1, from coordinate 21,980 downwards.
AGTCGTGGATGTTTTCAACGCCCTGGACGGCGACGGTGCATTCTCCCCCGAACGTGCAGGCGCGGTTCCTTCCGGCGCACTGATTAAAATGTGCTTCTCCGGTCAGTATACCGAAAAGGAAGTTTATAAAAAAATCGTCGGGAACGGCGGTTTCAACGCTTACCTGAATACCAATGACATGAGGGAAGTCAACAAAATCGTGGAAGAAGGCAATCAGGAAGCCGAAGTCATCCGCGAGGCATTCATTTTGCAGGTTGCAAAGGACATCGGCTCCATGGCATGTGTCTTAAGCGGCAAAGTGGACCAAATTATCATTACCGGCGGTATTGCTTACAACAAATATGTTACCGACCGTCTGACCGAAAGGGCCGGATTCATCGCTCCCATTACCGTATATCCGGGCGAAGATGAACTGTTGGCACTGGCACAGGGCGCAATCCGCGTAATGAACGGGGAAGAAAAGGCGATGGAATATTAAGATTTCATTTCCCATTCCCTTTTTAAGAACCGGGCAGGGGAAATATCCCCTGCCCAAACTTATTTATTTTATTACACAAAATCCCCCCTTATTCCCCGTCAACGGGATACAGTTCCTTCCCGTCGCTGATAAATTCCCAGTCCCGTTCTCCCGTCAGGAACAGCCTCACCCCCTGCTCCGCACAGCTTTGCTTCACTTCATCCTCCGCAGCGTAAGCCGTCACCACGGCATATTCCGGGTCCACTTTCTTAAACAGTTCCTCTGTCGCCTTATTTGCCCTGCCATGATGCGGCACTTTATATAAATCGATTTCGGGCAAAGTCAACTCCAGCAATTCCTCCGAACGGATACGCAGCGCGTCCCCTGCAAAAAACATATGGACGTCTCCATGGCTCACCAGCACTGCCAGCGAATAATTATTCGCTTTTTCATAAAAAGTTTCCTGCGGCGGGTAAACCGTCAGTTCCAGGTATCCGGTATCCGCCATCCATTCCTCCGTCGGGATTATGACCGGAATCCCCTTTTCCCCGCAGGACTCCTCCAGCCTGTCAAACCGTCTCTCCTTTTTTTCCTCCCCCTGGTAAAACGGCTCCACCACATGGTATACCGGAAGGCTTTCCAGCAAGAGCGCCGCCCCTCCCACGTGATCTTTGTCGGGATGGGTTAAAAACAGATAATCCACGGATGTAATCCCCTGCTCCTCCAGGGCGCCCAGCATCCGTTCCCCGTCCTGTTCTTCCCCCGTATCGATTATGACAGACCTTTCCCCACAGCTTATTATAATGCAGTCCGCATCTTCCACCGTTTTCAGGAAACGGACGCGTACCTCCGCGCCCTCCTGCGCCATGGCTTTTGGCTGTTTCCCGCCGCCCCTGCATCCGGTGATGAGTATTCCAAACACCAGGAGCCACAGGATTGGCACTGTTCTTTTACTTTTTTTTGTTTTCATATTTATACCCCATGTCCGCTTCAGCGGACTCAAAATCAATAGTTGAAAGTGCTTTTCTTTCAACCTTTTATTATATTTTAAAATATAATAATTGCAAGTATATCCTTTTTTCCGTGTTTCCGTTCCCAACTCCCTATACCATTTTCCCGCAAAATATGCTACACTTATTACCGTAACAGCCATACTTCATCACATGGGGCAACGATTGAAAACAGGAAGTTTCCAGTCACAAGTTTGTGTCCGCGCGGTATCCGCAAACTTGGTTTGCAACAGAAAGCCGCGCAGAAATGAGGTAAACCATGACCAAAAAAGAACTTGCAATCGCAAAACGTAACCAGAAATACAACTGTGCCCAGGCAGTGGCATGCTCCTTCAGCGAAGAAATCGGCGTGGACGAAACCGTCTTATTCAAAGCCTGCGAAGGCTTCGGTTCCGGCATGGGCTGTTTGGAATGCACCTGCGGCGCACTTACCGGTGCCGTTCTCCTTGCCGGCTTTAAAAACAGTGACGGCGATACCGAAAACCCTTCCACCAAGGCATCCACCTACCAGTATACCAAAAAAATGGTGGCAGATTTTAAGGAAAAATGCGGCTCCACGTCATGTAAGGAATTAAAAGGCATCGAAACCGGCAAAGTCCTGCATAGCTGCCCCGACTGTATCATGGACAGCGTAGAAATCGTACAGGAGGTTTTGGGATTATGAGCCTGCGCATCACGGGCAGGCTTGCCCGCCTTTTCCTGATGCTCCTCCTGCCCCAGCCCGTTTTTGTCTGGTGGCTTATCGTCGGGCGCAGGGATTTTCCCTCCCCGCTGCTGCCCGCCCTTGCCACGGCAGGAATCGTCATACTTTTCCTGCTGTTCCTGCTGTTTTTGCATATCCTCCCTGTCCGTCCCCAAAGCGGCAGTACGATGCGCATTACGGTTCTCGACGGGGGACAGTCTTTAATATCGTTCAGTGTATGGGGGTTTTTTTTCCAAACACTCCTTTATCTTTTTATATTTATGGGGCATATGCCGCTGTTTACGGAATTTTACCGGACAAGCCCTGCACTGTTCACGGCAAACCTTGTTTCCGGTATCCTCATCCTCTTTTTCCTGCTGTTAAACGGGCAGTTGCGCGTCCTGTTCACCTGTTACCGTCTCGGCATTGTGAAACGCCTGCTGGTCATTTTCAACCTTTGGTTTCCCGTTGTCAACCTCTTTCTGATGAAGTATTTGTGCAATAAGGCAAAAGAGGAATGTGACAACGAGCGGTGCCGTTTTACCGCCCGTGCCGCAAGGGCGGAAAGCAAGGTATGCGCCACCAAGTATCCGCTCATTATGGTGCACGGCATCGGTTTCCGTGACTTAAAGTACTTTAATTACTGGGGACGCATCCCAAAAGAACTGGTGCGCAACGGCGCCACCGTCTATTACGGCCACCAGCAGGCATGGGGAACCATCGAGGACAATGCGGAACACATCCGGCAGACAATCCGGCAGGTCCTAAAGGAAAACCATTGTGCAAAGGTGAACATCATCGCCCACTCCAAAGGCGGTCTGGATTCCCGCTACCTGATCACCCACCTGCATATGGAACATCAGGTAGCTTCCCTGACTACCGTTTCCACACCCCACCGGGGCTCGGAACTGATTAATGTGTTAAACAGACTGCCGGACGGTATTTACCGCCTGATTTCCTCATGGTTTGACCGCACGTTTTCCAAATTCGGCGACGGCTGCCCGGACTGTTACCATGCCAGCAAACAGCTTGCCCCTGCTTATTGCGCCCATTTTAACGAAATTACCCCCGACTGCCCGGAGGTATTCTACCAAAGCTATGCTTCCGTCATGAAACACGCATGGAGCGACAGCCTGCTTTCCGTTCCGAACCTGATCATGGATGTTGCGGGAAACACCGGAAACGACGGTCTTGTAACCGAAGAAAGCGCAAAATGGGGCGTTTTTCAGGGAACTTTCCGCAATAAATACCAAAGGGGTATCTCCCATGGCGACATGATTGACTTAAAGCGGGAGGATTACAAGGGGTTTGACGTAATCGAAACCTATGTGGATATCGTCAGAAACTTAAAAGATATGGGATATTGAGACATCGGAACAATGGATATTGAGATATTGAAGCGTTTTTACGCCGGCTGTCAGAAGGCATTTTTCAGACATGCCTTCCGGTCAGACTAATCCGCTCCAAATCCTCCGGTACATATACATTCCCGGCATAATGCCTCCGCGCTTCCTGCGTATACCGCGTTTTCCTTTCCGGAAGGCATCCGTCCTCGGTATGGTACAGGACAAGATTCCCCACCCCCAGCCCTGCGGCGGTCTTTCCTGCATCCAACGCCGTACTGTGGTGTTTTTCATAGGGCCTGTAACGTTCTTTCTCGGCATCCAGGCAGAATGCCTCGCTAAGCAGCCAGTCACAGCCAAACACATGGTTCCGGTTTCTCTTACGGTACGGCTCATCCCCGAGACAGGCAAGGCGCACGCCGTCCGGCAGCACCGCCGCAAATCCGAACTGCTTCTCTTTCGTGGAGCCGATATCAAAAAAGGTTAGATGCGCTCCTTCCCATTCCCTGGCATCTCCGTCTTCCACGGTTTCCAAAAAAATCCGTTTTCCCAAAAATGCCCGGAATTTCCCTGGAAGCATCTGTCCGCACATAAAATCAAGGATTTCCTTCACCTTGTCATGGCAATAAAGCGTCAATTCCCCCTGGTATTCCCCTGCCCGCAGCAGAGCCGCCACTTTGCGGATGACCCAAACCGCACCAAGTATATGGTCGGTATGGGCGTGGGTTACAAACATACGATGTACATTGCCAAAAGAAATCCCCGCCGCTTCCATCTGCACCAGAATCCCGTTTCCCCCGCCCGCATCCACGAGAAAATATTCCCCGCCAAGGCGCAGGGCAAAACATGTATTATAACATTTCGTCACCATGGCGTGACCGGTTCCGAGCATAATCAGTTCCGCTTCCTGTTCCGTCCTGTATTCCATCCTGTCCATCCCACTTCCCATCCTGCCGGTTTTGGCGTAAACTACTGCCTTGCCTGCCTTACTGCGGCATGACCATTCCTCTATTTATTGCGTCTTCTTCCCCGCTTCGTCCGCCGGCTTCCCATTCTTTTCATTTATTTCATTCTTTTTATCAAATATCCTGCGCAAAGACTCCTTAAACGGCGCCCTTGCCACCCCGTATTCCGTCACAATTGCCGTAATCAGATCATGGTCCGTCACATCAAACGCCGGATTATACACTTTTATCCCTTCCGGCGCCATCCGCTCCTTATACCACATTTGCGTCACTTCGTCCGCCGGACGCTGCTCGATACGGATGCCATCCCCCGTTTCCGTGGCAAAATCGATGGTGGAAGTCGGTGCACAGACATAAAACGGCACATGATATTGTTTTGCCACCGCCGCCACCACGGAAGTTCCTATCTTATTGGCGGTATCCCCGTTCGCCGCCACCCTGTCACAACCCACGAATACCGCGTTAATCCAGCCGTTCTTCATAACGGCGGCAGACATATTGTCACAGATTAACGTCACGTCCACGCCTGAAGAATGCAGCTCATAAGCAGTCAGCCGTGCTCCCTGCAGCAGCGGCCGCGTTTCGTCCGCAAATACGCGGAGACCGTATCCTCTCTCCTGTCCGAGATAAATGGGCGCCGTAGCGGTTCCGTACCGGCAGGTAGCCAACTGCCCCGCATTGCAGTGGGTCAGGATACCGTCCCCCGGTTTCACCAGTTCCAGTCCGTACTCGCCGATTTTCCGGCATACCTGTATATCTTCTTCCTTAATGGCATACGCCTCCTCCTTCAGCCGCCGTTTCAACTGCGGCACCGGAAGATGACTGTTTGCACGGCATACTCCGTCCATGCGGTTTAACGCCCATGACAAATTCACTGCCGTCGGTCTGGCGCTGTCCAAATACTCCTTCCATTCCGTAAATTTTCCGTAAAAATCCCCATAATCTTCAGTATCCGACTGGTTCGCCAGCACATAAATGCCAAAAGCCGCCGCCACCCCGATTGCAGGCGCCCCGCGCACTTTTAATAAATATATCGCATCCCATATCTCCTTTGCCGTTTTCAGACGGATTAACTCCGTCTTCGACGGAAGAAGTGTCTGGTCAATGATAATTAGCGCATTCTTCTCCTCATCCAAAGCTACTGTTTCGTATTCCATAATATTTTTTTCCACTATTTTTCCCCGGCCTCCTTTTCTTCCATTTCCATCCCGTTTCCCTGCCTTTTCTTCACGCAGGCCAAATACCCGTCCCCCTCATAAACGGTAGTCACCTTTGACAATTCCGCCAACACCTGCCCGCCGCCCTTCATCCGGTAACAGAAATCCAGTCTGTCCCTTCCGCTCTCCCGCAGCGCTTTCTCCACGGTATCCCGGCTTTGCATCCACATCCGGTATTCCCCCTTCCGCTCCGAAACAATCTCCCCGTCAAAGCGGTCAAAAAAATCACGGAAATATACCTTGTCCCCCACTTCCATTCCTTCTTCCGCACTATGCAGCACTTCCGCATACCCCGTATCGTAATCCAGCCGGTATACCTTATCATAAGTCCGCAGCAGTGCCTGTGCATACCGGTTTGTATAGTTTTCCATCTCTATCCGCTTCGTCCCGGAAATATCCACGATATAAAAGCAGAACAGTCTGCGTTTCCCCTGATTTCCAAGGAAATGAATGCGCACATCCAGCCATATCGTACTGCCGTCGTAACGTTTGCGCCTTAACTGCGTGTCCACCGTATGCCTCGTCCGTTCCGCTTCCCCGCAACGCTCCAAAAGCGCTTCATAATCTTCCTCATACATGTATTCACGAATCAGCCTTCCTTCCGACATGATGCCGGTGCTTCCCGGTTCCATCAGCATCTCGCAATACACTTTATTGGCACGCACAATTTCCATACGGCCGTCCACCAGTTCATAGATACCAAGCCCGCCCAGCATGTTTTGGAACAGGTTTTCTCCCTTTATGCCCTCGCTGTATATCTTCATGAAATCGTCTTCCCCGCCGGAAAATACAAGGTTCGCGTCTTCCGGCAGGTCGTCCCTTTGGTCCAACTGTTCCTCAAATTCCGCTTCCGGCATGGGGCGGTAGAAATAATAGCCCTGGATGTAGTTGCATTCCACGCTTTTTAAGAAATTCAGTTCTTCTTCTGTCTCCACTCCCTCTGCTACCGCTTTCAGGCTCATCCACTTTGCCATGCGGACGATGGATTCCAGGATTATTGCGGATTTTCCTCCTTTTTCCAAATCATCCATGAACTTCATGTCTATTTTCAGAATATCCACCGGAAGGTCTTTCAATGTATTTAAGGAAGAATAACCGCTTCCGAAATCATCCATCATAATCGTAAACCCGTTGTCCTGCAGCCGTTTCACAATCTCCAACACATGCTGCGGGTCGTCGGAATAGGAACTTTCCGTCACCTCCAAACGCAGCAGGCGTTTTTCCAGCCCATACTTATCCAAAATCTGGAGGATGTTCTCACACAACTGCTGGTTATAGAAATCCACCCTGGAGACATTGATGGATACCGGAACCACTTCCTTTCCCTCATCCAGCCTGCGGCGCAGCATCCGGCAGACGGTATCCCATACATAACGATCCAGTACGCTGACAAAACCGTTCCGCTCAAACAGCGGAATAAATACTCCGGGGGAAATCATCCCCCGCTGCGGGTGCTTCCACCGTACCAGCGCCTCGGCGCTCATAATCTGCCCGCTCACCGCATCGCAGACGGGCTGGTAGTAAACCATGAACTGCCGCTCATCGACTGCACGCTCACATTCGCTCATTAAAATCTGCTCCATGACCACGCGCTCACGCATACTGTCCTTGTAATAAGCAAACGGCCTGACATAATTGGTCTTCACCGTATCCATGGCAAGCCTGCTCCTGTCCACCATGGCGGCAACCCCCACCGACCGGTCTTCCACATGATACAGCCCGTAACAGGAGGAAAAGCGGTATTCCGCCCCTTCGCTGACATAAATGATTTCGCCGGAATGGACAAAAGCCCTGTCCCCTTCCAAAAAGCGTGCCGGAAAACAGAGGGCAAAATTATCGCTCTCCATCCGCCCATAGGTCCCTTCTATGCCATGGTTCCCTTCCACGCCACGGTAAGCGCTTTTTATCATCTCCGCCATACGGATTAGGATACCGTCCCCCACTTCCCGTCCGAATAATTCATTGATTACCTTAAAGCGCTGTACGTTCCAATATGCAATGACATATTCCGTATCGGGATTCCGGTCAAACAACTCCTGCGTCGCCTGGTAAAACCCCTTCCTGTTGTAAATTCCCGTAAGGGAATCCCAAATATCCTCCTGCTGCCCTGCTTTTCTCTTTCGTTCCTCCATCCCTGCTTTACCCTCTCCCCGTTTTTTTGCTGTCCTTATGTTTTCCCATCCGTTAAACCGTCAATGCCGCATATTCTGCCTGCGACGCCTTCCTCAGATCCTCGGGCGCCAGCTCAACCTGCAAACCGATACGTCCGCCGCTTACCACTATCCGTTCCAGTTCTTCCGCGGAACTGTCCAGCCTTGTGGCATACTGCTTTTTCATTCCCACTGCCGTGCAGCCGCCCCTGACGTATCCCGTCACCCGGTTAATGTCCTTGACCGGAATCATGCTGACCGCCTTTTCCCCCACGCTTTTTGCCGCCTTTTTCAAGTCCAGTTCCTTTGCGATGGGTATGACGAACACATAATAACTGCCGCCGCTTCCTGCCGTCACCAGCGTCTTGTATACCTTTTCATAAGGCATGCCAAGCAGGTCCGCAATCTGCAGGGCATCCGTAAATTCCCCACATTCATAAGTGTAATGTTTGTATGCAATTTTATTTGTTTCCAGTATACGCATGGCATTTGTTTTGGTTTCTTTGGCTTTTGGCATTGCATTTCCACCCCATACTTTGGTTCACGGTTTCGTAGTATTTTTCTATTATACCAAACAATGATTCCAACAGGCAATGAAAACCTTTCCATATTGATGCATTCCGGCAGCAATCCAGGCTGAAATGTTATACCAGCAGGCAAGTACGGGACCGTTTAACCCTGCGCTGTCTTCGCCGGATACCACTTTTGGAACCATCCGGTAAAAATGCCGAGTCCAATGGGGCATACCGCATTTACCGCCCCCACAAGATAACCGGCTTTTGTTCCCATTATGGCATAGGTCCAAACGGGCGTAAACAGGTACAGGATTCCCCAAAGGAACGTAAGGATGCGGTTGGTTTTCATAAATAACGGGTTCTCCAACGCTTTTTCCCCGTCATAGCCGTTCATGGAATAATGGGCGGTAAGCGGTATTTTGAAAAAACAGGAAACTGTCCACATCACCCCGAACATCAAATAGGACAGGGGAATAACCGCCCGCGCCGGCGCCCCCGCAAGCAGCGCCATGGAACATCCCGCTGTCAGCACACCGGTCAGACAGTCATATACCGTCTTCTTATTCCGGTAAAACAAAAGCGGCATCAGTACGCAGGCAGTGATGCCTGCCAGTCCGCCCCAAAAATTCCATATCGGCGCCATGGTCCAAAATACAATCCATGGAATCAGCAGAAGACTCATGTTGGTTTCCCTGTCGGGCATATGAATGCCTCCTGCCCCTTTCCCTCCTGTTTCCGGGCTGCCGTTTCCGCCGCCCGCTCCGCTCCCGCCGCCGAAGGATTGATCCCAGTGGAGCATCAGGTCAAAATCGCCCTTTACTTTGTAAAGATGTTTCATCAGCGCCTCATCCCCCCGGATTTCCCCTGCCGCAATGGAGCGCCAAACAGTTAGCGGCGTTTCAATCCTTGTGGTAAACGCCCTGGAACCGTCCGTCAGAACTTTGCTCCCCTCTTTTCCCATAACAATCTGGTAACAGTCCCCGGTATCGGTATAATACATTTCCAATACCCGCTCCATACCCGCATAACTTTCCTTTTGGTACGTCGCCGCCATCTGTCTGGTAAAGACCAAAGCATCCGCTTCCTTCTCCCCGCTTTCCTTACTGATTCCCCAACTGGCGTCCGCCATACGCTCGAATACATCCTTCGGGTATATCAGTTCCTTTAACCCTTCCCACGTATCCTCCGAAATGCCGCCATGCGCATATTCCTTCCCCGCCTGCGTTACACGCGCCAAATATGCCCCCGTCTTTTTGGAAACCTCCGGCACACGGAACAGTTCTCCCTGCCCGCAGAAAACAGCCGTATACTGCCCCTTGCCGCACATATGGTCAAACAGACTGCATACCCCGTCATAATTCCCCTCCGCCGTATAAAAACCGCAGGTGGAAATCACCACCGTCTTCTTACCGCTCATGTCATACCTGGAAGGATGGCTTCCGTTACCGATTCCGTCCTCTCTGTCCACCATAAAGGGAAGCATCATGGGAAGCTGCCGGTCAATCAGGTTTTTCAGGCTTCCTGGCACCGTGTAATAATAAAGGGGAAAGCTCCATACCGTGACATCCGCCCATAAAAGTTTGTCCATGACTTCCTGCATGTCGTCCCGGATACAGCAAGTCCCCGGTGTGTTCCGCCAACAGCCGAAGCACCCAAGACAGGGTTTAATATTCATTTGGTTTACCTGGAGTTCCTCCGTCCATACCGCATCCCCCATGCGTTCCGTTTCCTGTTTCACCCCTTCCAAAAAGGCGGATGCCAACTTGTAAGAATTGCTTCCCGTACCCCTCGGGCTGCCGTTTATGACCAAAATATTCATTCTTCCATCTCCTCCAATCTTTGAATGCACTCCCCTGCCCATTCCATGTACATCTGCATATTCCTCCTGCCGAAATCCACGGTCATCTCCCAGTAAAGCGCTTTCTCCTTTTCGTCCAAATAGCTGCTGTAAGACGCAATATATTCCGGCACAGGCGCAAGGCTTTCCAGGAACTTCCCGCAGTCCTCATACAGCCTGCGGAAATAGCGGATATTTTCCTCCCGGTCCCGCTCCCCCATAAAAAATACCTTCATCAATACCGGAGTCTTGGAAGATATCCCGACATCATCGTCCGACAGCCACCGGAGCAGTTCCGACTTTCCTTCCGCCGTAATGGAAAAAATATTTTTGTCCGGTTTTCCCCGCTGGGGAACCACGGTCTTCTCCACCCATCCCTTTGTTTCCAGTCCCTGCAGTTCCCGGTAAATCTGGCTTGTTTGGGCATTCCAGAAAAAATTCAGGGAGTCCCGGAACGTTTCCATGATTTCATAGCCTGTCAGGTCGTGGTAATTTAACAGCCCTAAAATTCCGTGTTTTAACATAGGTTATGTACCCTCTTTCCCTTTCCATGTTTTTGATTTCCGTAACTTTTCTTGTGACTTTTTCCCTATCATTTCATTTATTATATTCCACTTATGGAATATATGCAACTGTTTTATGACCAAGAACAGGAGCTTTCGCAACCGTTCAGCCTGAAATGGTGAGTGCGGACGGACGCAAAAGCCAGGAGAGGAATCCCCTGCCCGGTTTGTCCCTCTGCCTCCAGCTTCTCCCTCTGTGCTTCCACTCCGCCGGGATACTTGGCATTCAGTTCTCCATTCGCTTTTAACGTTCTCCAATAAGGCGTGTCATGATCCGGGCGCTGTTCACTCGCCCATGCCGCAATCGATACAAAAATTCCTGCCGTAATCGGCTCCGGATAATCCCGCAAAATATTCGCGTATTTCCCCCACCGTAAGCAGCTTTCCCCAGGGAACCTGCTTCATCACTTTGTCATAGTCGATGGGCGGTGCAAAATACATCCTGTTGCCGCCATATTTTTCAATGCTTTTCCGGTCCGTGATGATTTGTATCTTCGGCATATCCTTGCTGTCGTTCAACATTGCATTGAAATCTTTACCATCTTCCTTTGCCATATGCAGCCACCTCCTGACCGCATTATAATGGAATCTGCTTTCCCATGCAATGAGACGGTTTCTCTTTTCTGTTTCTTTTCTGATTCTTTTATCATTTTTTTTAATTCTTTTATGCCAAACACCCCACAATTTACCGACCGCAAGGCATGTTACCGGCCATCGTAAAAGTTCCGGCATTGTAAGCCAACCGGTAATATGCTATAATTTCCGTGTCACTGCCAAAGAAAAATTTATGAATTGCAGAGGTGTAAGATTGCATATTAAAATTTTCAATTGCGAGATTTGTGTCTGCGCGTTGCTTGCCACAAACTCTTTATACGCAAAAAGCAACGCAGAAATGAGGTAAACCATGGATGAGCGCCAAAAAAAGCAGCTTGCATTTTCCCTGGAAATAGATAAAACGAAAAACATATTCCGGCAAACCCATTTATCTTCCAACGGCAGAAGGGAAAATGATGCGGAACATTCCTGGCATATGGCGGTTATGGCATATCTACTGAAAGAATATGCAAATGAAGAAGTTGATATTGCAAAAGCAATGTTAATGTGCCTGATTCATGATATCGTTGAAATTGATGCAGGGGATACCTATGCCTATGATGCGGAGGGTTTGAAAACCCAAAAAGCCAGGGAAGATGCTGCCAAAGAAAGGATATTCTCCATTCTTCCCGAAGATCAGAAAGCAGAATTTACGGCATTGTTTGACGAGTTCGAGGCAAATGAAACCGCCGAAGCAAGATTTGTACACGCTATCGATAATCTCCAGCCTCTCATACTGAATGACAGCAACAATGGCGGCGACTGGCGTGCGCACCATGTCACTGCCGGGCAGATTTACCAAAGGCAGAGCAAAACAAAAGCAGGGTCGGAGCAATTGTTTGAAATAACCGATCAGATTATCCAAAAGCATATCCAAAAAGGAAATATCCAAAACCCTACCGGATGACGGACAGGAACACCCCCGCCGTCAGGTAGCCAATCAGACCGCAGCAGGGAAAGGTAATCACCCATGCCAAAAACATCTCCCCCACGATTTCCCGGTTGACTGTCCCTTTTCCGCCTGCCGTCCCCACGCCCATAACTGCCGTGGTTTTTACGTGGGTCGTCGAAACCGGAATCCCAAGAAGGCTGCAAAGCAGCAGGCACACCGCCCCTGCCCCGTCAGCGGCTGCCCCCTGTATGCGCTCCAGCCTCACCATCTCATTTCCGACCGTCCGTATGATACGCTCTCCCCCAATCATGGTTCCCGCCGCCATTACCGCGCTGCACAGAAGCATCATCCAAAGAGGAACCACGAAGTTTCCCGGAACCGTACTTCCCTTTCCCTGCGCCAAAAACACGCCCAGCAGGAAAACACCCATGAATTTCTGCCCGTCCTGCGCCCCGTGCATGAACGCCATGGCGGCCGCGCCGCATATTTGGGCCTTCGTAATGCTTTTTCCACGCCTAAATCCTGCTTTCGCTTGCCTGCCGCCAGCGTCTTTCCCGCTTATGAAACCGGCTTCCAATGCCCGCGCCAGTTTCCCCCCCAGCCATCCGAACGCAAATCCCAGCGCCACGGAAACTGCCAGCCCGCACAGCACCTTGCCCCATTCCGCCCCATGGATTCCCGTAAAACCATGGCGGAGCGCTACCGATGCGCCGGTAAGACCCGCAATCAGCGCATGGCTTTCACTGGTAGGTATGCCGAAACACCATGCCGCCGCCGACCAAAGGATAATTGATGTCAGCGCCGCACACAAAGCCGCCAGCGCATCCTTCCCGTTTCCCCCGAAATCGGCAATGTGGTATACCGTGAAAGCTACCCGCGTATTGACTGCCGACAGAAAAAACAAACCGGCAAAATTACACACCGCCGCCATCCGCACTGCAGCCCCCAGCTTCATCCCCCCGGTGGCAACCACCGTTGCGATGGCATTCGGGGCGTCCGTCCATCCGTTCACCATAATGACACCCAGTATCAGCAATACGGTAATCCGCAGCACCGGGTCTGCGGAAAGTTGGGAGATAAATTCCGGTAAAGATATGGTCATGGCTTCCGGCCTTCCCTGTATCCTTCTTCCCTAACAGTATATTCCGCCTGTTTTCATTCCATGTCTCCATGCCCTATGTCATTATGTCGGTATCTTCCATAATCCCTGTCCGAAAACCGAATACCTTATGCCGTTATCCATAACGGAAGTTTTTTGACTGATGCGGTCCGCCGCACGGTTTTTACCATGGAAATCTTAACCGTTCCTGTCTTCTGCCGGATATCAACCAGTGACACTCTGCACCATTCTGCTTAGAAACTCCCAGCCGGAAAAAGCGCACGGAAATCAATTTTCCCATTGTCATATAGTTCCGGTAATGATATAATGGCGGAAGTCTTATGAAAATTGGAGGGAACTAATATGAAAAAAGATAAGTTTGGAATATGTTTTAATTTCTACGCAGTGCTTGGTTTTGTCCTCGCTTTACTGGGGCATACGACCCTTGCGCTGTTATTGCTCGGTTTTGTAATTGTGGTACATCAGGATCAATGGCTCACCATACAGGTTATGCAGGCATTTTTCCTTTCCCTTGTTTCGGGAATTGTCAACACTATCGTCGGCATCATCAGTCCGATTTACGCCATTCCGCTTTTGGGCGCTTTGTTTTCCACCTGTTTCGGTATTGTTACGTCCTTGATTTCCCTGGTTGTCATTGTCATGGCAATCATCGGCATTACCAAAACCGCGCAGGGGCAGGACGCAAATATTCCTTTGGCAAAGACGTTGGCCGGAAAAGCCTTCGGACTTGTGAAAAACATAACCTACTCCCAGGGCAACCAGTAATCCATTTACCAATACCGGGGTATGTTCGATACATGCCTTAAAATACAGCACAAATACATATTTTCAATAAGACTGATAAGGATTTGCGTGCGGTCAACCGGCACGTCGGTCCTTATTTTTTCACAGGAATATGCCCCGGTTCCTTGCCAAAACCTTCCGTATGGACGATATATATGGTATACCGGAGCCAAATACCAAAAGCACTGGAGACGCTTTGCATCCACGGCTACCTGGTCCGTTGCCCGCGGGAGTCAACAACCCCGCTGCAGGCAGCGGGGTTTGACCCTCGCGGCAGTCGCCAAATATCCGCACGAGTACGGCTACCTGGCTCGTTGCCCGCGGGAATAAAATATGCGCCGGTTTCATCCAGTATCAGGAAAACGGAACAGGGGTATCATACCGTCAGGCGGCAGCACCCGTCTCCTGCCGCAGTATGTCTGCATCCTGCTCCACAGCTTACGGAAAGGCATGGGATTCACATGAAAATTAATCCAACGGAACATTCTTCTACTGCAACCGCCATTTTCACTAATTCTGCGCAGATTACGAGAGCGCTTAACAAAGGAAGCGTAGAAATAAACGGGGATACGGTAGAATTATCGGAAGAAGCCATGCAGGCTTTGGCAAAGGCACAAAAAGAAGCCGATGAAAAGCGGGAAAGCATTATGACACAGACCTTGGCGGAACAAAATGCTGCAGTTGCCAAACAACAGGCGGAAGCATGCGAAGATTATTACACAAGCCAGGGGAAGCTAATGGAAATCGCCAGACGGATTGCCAAAGGCGACATTGTCCCCTTTTCGGATGAACAGAAACTAATGGAATTCAGCAACGACCTATACCAAATGGCAAAACAGGCGGCACTCCTGAACCGTGAAAAAGAACGGAAAAAACATGATGCCCTGTTTAAGAAGGAAGACGGACAAAACGATTCTTCCACCTCCGACGGCCCTTCTTTCCCATCGGTGGATTATGAGGTAAAACTGGAAATACCCATGGACGTTCCTGCAGAAAGCGGGACGGATACGGACGGATAAGCAATCCGTACACCGCCTTGGCGGCATATTTCCCCTGCACTGCTTTGCGCAACAAAAACGGCTCTCCCGGCATTGTCTGCCGGGAAAGCCGTTTTTATTTTTCTACCTGTCGATACAAACGCGGACATGGCATCCTTTTAGTTCTTAGCCGCCATTTCCACTTTCAATTTCTCCGTCAAAGCGGGAACAATCTTGTTCAGGTCGCCAACGATACCGTAGTCAGCCACGTCAAAAATCGGAGCCGTCTCGTCTTTGTTAATGGCGATAATCAGGTCGGATTCTTCCATACCTGCCAAGTGCTGGATAGCGCCGGAAATACCGATTGCGAAGTATACGTTCGGGCGGACGGTCTTACCGGTCTGTCCTACCTGTAAATCCTTCGGCTTCCATCCCGCATCCACAACTGCACGGGAACAGCTTACGGTTGCGCCGAGCACTTCCGCCAAATCGTCAAGAACTTTAAAGTTTTCCGGGCTTCCCACGCCGCGTCCGCCGGAAACAAGGATTTTTGCATCCATGATATCCACGGTATCCACTACGGATTTCACGATTTCCAGGATTTCCACATATTTGTCATCCGGGGTAAATCCGGGATTAAATTCTTCCACTACCGCTTTCGCGCCTTCCACCTTGGGAGCTTTCTGCATAACGCCGGGACGTACCGTTGCCATCTGGGGACGGAATTCCGGACATGCAATGGTTGCGATGGTGTTTCCGCCGAATGCCGGACGGGTCATCAGAAGCTGGTTATGAAGCTGCTCTTTGCCCGGAACGGGATTAATCGGAAAATCACCGATTTCAAGCTGCGTACAGTCTGCGGTAAGACCCGTATGTATCCTTGCGGATACGCGGGGACCGAGGTCGCGGCCGATTGCCGTAGCGCCTACCAGGAAGATTTCCGGTTTATATTTCTCGATGACGGATGCGAGGGCATGGGCATAAGGTTCTGTCCTGTATTCCTTTAATTCCGGATCATCCACAAGAATCACCTTGTCAGCGCCGTAAGCCGCAAGCTCATCGGCAAGGTCTTTCACACCGCTGCCCACCAAAACTGCCGTAACTTCCGTTCCTAAATCTTTTGCGAGATCTTTTCCTTTGCCCACCAGCTCCAAAGCGATTCCGCTCAGTTTGTTATCTACCTGCTGTGCAAAGACAAATACTCCTTTATACTCTGCTATATTCATTTTCTGATTCTGCTCCTTTCAAAATTTGGCGAAATTTCATCAGGGATGTTTTAAATTACGTGTTTCACCTTTAACTTATCAACGATGTAGTCCACTGCCTCCGTAGGATCAAGGGTAACTTTCTCGCCGGCCCCTTTCCTTACCTTATCGGAAGCCCTTGCAATCTGCGTCGGGGAACCTTTCAGACCCAGGTTGGAATCCTCTACATCTACCAAATTCGCTCTGCCCCATACGGTAATCTCCGCATTGTATGCATCAAAGATTCCGCCCGGAGTCATGTAACGGGGCTCATTTAATTCAGCAAGCGCCGTAATTAGGCAGGGCATTTTTGCCTTCAGCACATGGTACCTGTCGTCAAATTGGCGTTCCACGATTACGCTGTCGCCTTCGATTTTAATATTCTGTGCATAGGAAATCACCGGAATTCCAAGATGTTCGGAAATCTGGGGACCTACCTGTGCGGTATCGCCATCAATTGCCTGGCGTCCCGTGATAATCAGGTCATATTCCAAATTGCGGATGGCGCCTGCCAGCGTCTGGGAAGTCGCCCATGTATCCGCACCGCCGAGTACGCGGTCCGTAACAAGGATTCCTTTGTCCGCGCCCATTGCCATAGCCTCGCGGAGCACTTCCTCCGCCTTCGGAAGCCCCATGGTAATTACGGTTACTTCTGCGCCGTACTGGTCTTTTAACCTGAGCGCTGCTTCCAAGCCTGCTTTATCATCAGGGTTCATGATGGTAAGCATCGCACCCCTGTCAAGTGTACCGTCGGGATTGAACTTAACGCCACCCTTTGTATCGGGTACCTGTTTAATACAAACAACAATTTTCATTGTATTCCACTCCTTATATTTGTTGATTTTTTTATCCTGTCCATTGATAACGAATATTTTAACAATGCGCCTGAAATTACATACGCTGTACTTCGCGGGCGATGTGCCTATTTTAACAATGCGCCCGAAATTACCATACGCTGCACTTCGCGGGCGATGTGCCTATTTTAACAATGCGCCTGAAATTACCATACGCTGCACTTCGCTTGTGCCCTCGTAAATCTCCGTAATCTTCGCATCACGCATCATGCGTTCCACGTCATATTCCCTCGTATAACCGTAACCGCCGTGAAGCTGTACCGCTTTGGTGGTAACTTCCATGGCAACTTCCGCTGCATACAGTTTCGCTTTCGCCGCTTCCACGGAGTAAACTTTCTGCGTACTCTTAGCCACTGCTGCCTTGTATACGAGAAGCTGTGCCGCTTCTACCTTGGTAGCCATGTCCGCAAGCTGGAACTGTGTATTCTGGAACTGTCCGATTGCCCTGCCGAACTGTTTCCTTTCTTTTACGTATTCCACGGTTCTTTCCAATGCGCCCTCTGCAAGTCCCAATGCCTGGGAAGCGATACCGATACGTCCGCCGTCAAGGGTATGCATTGCAATACCGAAGCCTTTGCCCTGCTGTCCGAGAATGTTCTCCTTCGGAATCCTGCAGTCGGTGAAAATCAGTTCGTATGTGGAAGATCCACGGATACCCATTTTCTTTTCCTTGGTACCAAATGTAAATCCGGGGGTTCCCTTTTCCACGATGAACGCCGTGATTTCCTTGGATAACCTGCCGCGTTTCTCCACTACGCCCGTTACTGCAAAGATTACATATACGTCGGCTTCCTTACCGTTGGTAATGAAAATCTTGGAGCCGTTTAATACCCACTCATCGCCTTCCAGTACAGCCTTCGTCTGCTGTCCCTGTGCATCCGTACCTGCGCCGGGCTCCGTCAGACCAAAAGCGCCGATTTTCCTGCCGCTTGCAAGATCGGGTAAATATTTCTGCTTCTGTTCTTCCGTACCGTATGTAAGGATGGGATCGCAGCAAAGGGAGGTATGTGCGGAAACGATAACGCCCGTGGTACCGCACACTTTGGAAAGCTCCTCCACGCACATTGCGTAGGTTAAGATATCGCAGCCCTGTCCGCCGTATTCCTTCGGAACGGGAATACCCATGAACCCTGCTTTTGCCATTTTCTCAACTGTTCCTCTGGGGAAAATCTCCGTTTCGTCTACTTCCTGTGCCAGAGGCTTTACTTCCTTTTCAGCAAATTCCCTGAAAAGCGTCCTTGCCATTTCATGTTGTTTTGTTAACATAAAATCCATGATTTCATTTCCTCCATATTTTTCTTAACTTTCTTGCTTCTTAACATTTATAGGAAACGGCAAATTTCTTTGGCGTTTTCTATAGAAATCAGTAGAAATCCTATCCCTTATTTCGAGTAGTCATAAAAACCTTTGCCCGTCTTCTGTCCAAGCTGTCCGCCGCGGACCATTTTCTTAAGGAGCGGATGAGGACGGTATTTCGGGTCGCCCGTTTCTGCCTGAAGCACTTCCATGATGGCAAGTACAATGTCAAGACCTACCAAATCGCCCAGCGCCAAAGGTCCCATCGGATGGTTTGCACCGAGTTTCATTGCATTGTCAATGCCTTCCACGGATGCAACGCCTTCTGCATAAATGCCGATTGCTTCGTTAATCATCGGAATCAGTATCCTGTTTACCACAAAACCTGCCGCTTCGTTTACCTGTACCGGTGTTTTGCCGATTTCTTCGGAAATGGATTTTATTTTCTCCACGGTCTCATCCGGCGTGTTCAGTCCTGCGATTACTTCTACCAGTTTCATAACGGGAGCCGGATTGAAGAAATGCATACCAATCACCGGTCTGTCAAGCCCTGCGCCGATTTCCGTAATGGAAAGGGAGGATGTATTGGTGGCAAAAATGCAGTCTTTCTTGCAGATATCCTGCAGTTCCTTAAAAGTCTGTTTCTTAATGTCCATAACTTCCAAAGCCGCTTCCACAACCAAATCGCAGTCCGTGCAGATAGTCTTCACGCCCGTTGTAATCTTTGCAAGGATGGCGTCTGCCGCTGCCTGCTCCATCTTACCTTTTGCAATACGTTTCTCAAAACCTTTTGCAATCTTATTCTTACCATTTGCTGCGAATTCTTCGTTGATATCGCAAAGGAATACTTCATATCCTTCTGTTTGGGCAAAAGCCTGTGCAATACCAGAACCCATTGTGCCGGCGCCAATAATACCTACTTTCATCTTACTTCCTCCTAAAATTATGATATGATAATGTAATATTTTTTACCTGCCGCCATCCTGTCCCTGTACGGTATCCGGTGACGGCCGGTTATGTTTAACCATTCCAAAAATTATTTGTTCAGGAATTTCTCCACTTTCCTCTTTTCCAGGAATGCCGCCATGCCTTCTTTCTGGTCATAGGATTCAAAGCAGTCGCCGAATAATTTTTCCTCAATTACGATGGCTTTGTCCATGTCCACATCCAAACCTTCGTTGATGGCTTTCTTGCAGTTGCGTACCGCAATGGGCGCATTCTTTGCAATGCCTGCTGCCATTTTCTCCGCTGCGGGCATCAGTTCTTCCTGGGTATACACGGCGTTTACAAGACCGATCCGCAATGCTTCGTCTGCCTTGATGTTCCTTGCGGTGTATATCATCTGTTTCGCCATGCCGGCTCCCACGAGACGCGCCAGTCTCTGCGTACCGCCAAATCCGGGGGTAATTCCCAAACCGACTTCAGGCTGTCCGAATACCGCATTGTCGGAACAGATTCTGATATCACAGCTCATGGAAATCTCACAGCCGCCGCCGAGTGCAAATCCGTTTACCGCCGCAATCACGGGAACGGGGAAAGTCTCTAATTTACGGAATACGTCGTTACCTTTTTTGCCGAATGCTTCTCCCTGCTCTTTTGTCAGGCTGCTCATCTCGCCGATATCCGCACCCGCCACAAAGGATTTCTGTCCTGCTCCGGTTAAAACCAAACACCTTACTTCATCCAAATTTACGGCATCCAACGTTTGGTCCAATTCTTCCAGTACCGTTGAATTCAATGCGTTCAGCGCTTTCTCGCGGTTGATGGTGATAACCCCATAATTGCCTTTCTGTTCGTATACGATAAATTCCATTGTCGTATCTCCTTTTCTTTTTTATTCCTGATTTGGAATTGTTTTTGCTTTTCATACTTAAGTCTGAATTATAACAATATAGCCCCGCCGGTCTCCCACTTCCAATTACTTAGATGTATTTTCCGCCAGGCTTTCTGACAGCCCAATAAGCAGACCTAAAAAAGCCTGCTTATCAAGTTGATGGATTTTTTCCTGATTATTCTCTTGTCACGATGGTAGCACATCCCATACCGCCGCCGATACAAAGGGTTGCAAGACCCGTCTTTGCATCTTTTGCTTCCATCTCATGAAGCAGGGTAACAAGAATGCGGCATCCGGAAGCGCCTACCGGATGTCCCAGCGCGATAGCACCACCGTTGGGATTGAGCTGCTTATCCACGTCAATACCCAAATCCTTACCAACCGCCACGGACTGTGCCGCAAATGCTTCGTTGGCTTCAATAATCTCAAAGTCTTCGATCTTCATGCCGGTCTTCTCCATTACCTTCTTGGTAGCGGCAACAGGACCGATACCCATTACTTCGGGTCTTACGCCTGCAAGCGCGCCTGCCACAAAGGTAGCCATGGGTTTTACGCCCAGCTCTTTCGCTTTTTCCTCACTCATAACCACGATGGCTGCCGCACCGTCGTTGATACCGGAAGCATTGCCTGCCGTAACAAATCCGTTTGGATTGATGGGACGGAGTTTTGCAAGCCCTTCCATGGTAGAACCGGGACGGGGACCTTCATCCACTTTAAATTCAACCATTTCCTTTTTCTTCTTTACCATAACCGGTACGATTTCTTTGTCAAAAGCGCCGGATTTCTGTGCTGCTTCCGTCTTCTGCTGGCTCTTTAATGCGAACTCGTCAAGTTCTTCCCTTGTAAGTCCCCATTCCTCGCAGATATTATCCGCCGTCTTAATCATGTGGTACTGGTTAAACGCATCCCAAAGGGCATCGTTTACCATTGTATCCACCAAAGTACCATTGTTCATCCTGTAACCGAAACGTGCATTGGGTACTGCGTAAGGAGCCATGGACATATTTTCCATACCGCCTGCAACGACAACATCGGCATCTCCAGCCATAATCATCTGTGCCGCCTGATTCACACAGTTAAGACCCGAACCGCATACAACGTTCATTGTAACCGCCGGAACTTCAATCGGAAGCCCTGCTTTGATGGATGCCTGACGAGCTACGTTCTGTCCAAGGCCAGCCTGGATGACGCATCCCATATACACCTGATCCACCTGTTCCGGAGCAACCCCTGCCCTGTTTAATGCTTCCTTGATAACGATTGCGCCAAGCTCTGCTGCCGGTGTTGTGCTTAAGGAACCGCCCATAGTACCGATCGCCGTACGGCAGGCGCCTGCCAAAACTACTTTTTTTGCCATTGTTTTTTCCTCCATCATATAATGTCTTTACGGTTATATGCAACGATTGTTAATTTTTTATCATTGCCCACTGGACATATTATATCATAGGGCTTTTCTTTTTGCAATCATTATGGAATTGTATTTTCGGGGATTTCGATTTATTTTTGTTCCGTCTTCCCCATAAGCAGCGGCATACTCCGGGATGCACATGATATCCGATCTTCCACATACCAAAAACCGCCCTCCGAAATATATTAAACCTGAATCCGTGAAGTTAATTGTATTTATATGCCAATCTACAATCAGAT
>CAJUMD010000020.1 GCA_910587275.1 uncultured Kineothrix sp. | reverse complement strand
TGCTTCGTTTCCGGCGGGAGTTTCTTAGCAGAATGCGGAAACCTAAGGGAAACCGGGGCAGGCAATCCCGCTGCCGCCGCCCCCCAAAAAACTCCCTCCCGTGCGTCCGCCTTAACATAACCTTTCAGCATACAAAAACACTTCTGTCATTTGCCATTTTTCCCCGAATAAGCTATAATAAATTCTAGTCTTTATCTACTTTTATGCCGCATCCTTCTTTGGGTTAAAAAACCCGTACCTTGCGGCAAATATTACGGAAATGAGGAACACACCATGGAACGGAAAGCCAAAAACAGCTTCGGCGCACGCCTTATTGTAGGAATTGTTTTCACTTTTATCGGCATCATTTACCTGGCGGTAGGAACTCCGCTCTATTTCTTTCTGCCTGACAGGAATTCCCGGATTTTCAGCTCTGTATTCAGCGGATTGGGGATGGTCTTCCTTATCCTCGGAATCGTTTTCCTGATTCTTGAAATCCAAAAAAAGCGGCGCTGCAACAGGCTGCTGCATGACGGAAATTATATTACGGCAGAAATTTCGGAAATCAGTTTGGATTACGGCATCCGCGTAAACCGGAGACATCCCTATGTCGTTATCTGCCGTTACCAGGATATGGAGGGAACCGTCCATATGTTTAAAAGCCGGAACCTGTACTTTAATCCCGGACCGCTGCTGCAGGGGCAAACCGTCAAAATCTATGTGGACGGCAAGGATTTCCGGCATTATTACATGGACATCGACGAAGTGCTGCCAAAGGTCATCCGGCATTAAATCTCAGTCCGATGCCTTAAAATTATAAACCGGTTTTAATACTTCCGTCACATCCACCGATTCACGGATTACGCCTATAATATCATCCAGGGATTTGTACGCCATCGGCGCTTCGTCCAACGTTGCCTCGTTGACGGAAGTGGTATAAATTCCTTCCATCACTTCCCGGTATTCCTCCATGCTCAGGGTATTTTTTGCCTTGGTCCTTGACATCAGACGCCCGGCGCCATGGGGCGCGGAGAAATTCCATTCTTCGTTCCCCCTGCCCATCGCCAATATGCTTCCGTCCCTCATATTAATGGGAATCAGCACCTTTTCCCCTTTGTGGGCGGCGATTGCACCTTTCCGCAGTATCATTTCATCCGTATCGATATAATTATGAATGGTATGGAACGCCCCGCTTCCCGTCATTCCGGTACGCCCCAGCAGGACTTCCGCAATCTTCTCCCGGTTCCGCCTTGCAAACCTTTGGCAGATTTCCACGTCATGCAGGTAATCTTCAAACCAGGAACCATACAGGTAACACAAATCCTCCGGCATGGTCGTCTCCCTTTTCTTCCACGCAATGGCATCCAAAGCCGCCTGTATCTCCTTCCTGCGCCCCTGCTCCTTATAAGTGCGGATGATTTCATCCCTCTGCGTAAAATACGTCTCTTTCCCCTTATTCAAATCCACCGCAAGCTGCTGGTAAATTTCCGCCACCTGTTTTCCCAGGTTCCGGCTCCCGGTATGGATGACGAGGTACTTTGTCCCGTCACTGCCCTGCTCCACCTCGATAAAATGGTTGCCGCCTCCCAGCGTCCCAAGGCTGCGCTCCAGCCATTTCATATTCCGAAGCTCTCTGTAACACCGCAGTTCCTGCAAATCAAATTTTTCCTGTCTTCCTTCCCATATATTCATACCGGACGGGATAAAATGCGCCGCTTCATCGATTTTTTCAAAATCCAAATCCGCTTTTCCCAAATTGACCGTATACATACCGCACCCGATATCCACCCCGACGATGTTCGGCACCGCCTTATCCGTCACCGTCATGGTCGTTCCTATCGTACATCCCTTTCCCGCATGGACATCCGGCATAATCCGTATCCGGCTTCCCTCCGTAAATTCATAATCGCACATTCTCCTTATCTGCTCCACCGCTTCATCTTCTATCACGTTCGCATAACAAAGCGCGGTGTTCACTTTTCCTTTAATCTCCAGCATTCCTTTTCTCCTTTCTCCCCGTTTTCCCTGCTTCCCGGCTTCCTTTCCGGGTACCACAACGGCAGTCAATTCCAAAAAAGAGTTTTCTCCTGTTTTATTTTACCATACTTCTTTCTAATCATTATACATAAATTCAGGTCTTTTCAATTCATCCGGTCATCCGGAAAAATTTTTCCATCCTGTCCAAACGTCAAATATCCTGCAGATTCCTGCAGGATATTTGACGTTTTTGACACACTCTTATTCTTTCTTACTTTATTGCATTATTACTTTATTGCATTCTTTTCCTTCTTATCTCTGTACCCTTGCTCCTGCCCCGCCCATGACGGCTTCCACTTCTTTCCTGCTCGCCATGGTTGTATCTCCGGGTGTGGTCATTGCCAGCGCTCCGTGTGCCGCGCCGTAATTTACGGCAAGTTCCGCATCCCCCGTACTCATCAGACCGTAAATCAGTCCGGAAGCAAAGGAATCGCCGCCGCCCACGCGGTCCATGATTTCCAGCCCTTTGTAATCTTTCGCTTTGTAGATTTCCCCGTCTGCCCAGCAGATAGCGCTCCAGTCATTGACCGTGGCGGTCTTCACCTCGCGCAGCGTCGTGGCAACTGCCTTAAAATTCGGGTATGTCTTCGCCGCTTCGTTAATCATCTTTTTATAACCGTCCAAATTCAGTTCTTTCAGATTTTCATCATTTCCTTCGATTTCAAAACCGAGGCATGCCGTGAAGTCTTCCTCGTTTCCAATCATCACATCCACGTATTTGGCAATCTCCTTATTTACTTCCTGCGCCTTTGCCTGTCCGCCGATGGCGCTCCACATGGAAGGACGGTAGTTCAAATCATAGGAAATGATAGTCCCGTATTTCTTCGCCGTCTTAAGCGCCGCGATTACCGTTTCACAGGACTGCTCCGAAAGGGCGGCATAGATTCCTCCCGTATGCAGCCAGCGCGCGCCCAGCTCTCCGAAAATATAGTCAAAATCAAAATCTTCGGGCTTTGCCTTGGATATTGCCGTATTGGCACGGTCAGAACAGCCTACCGCGCCGCGGATACCGAAACCGCGTTCCGTAAAGTTCAGCCCGTTCCTGCAGATACGCCCGATACCGTCCGTTTTCATCCATTTAATCAGGGAAGTGTCCACACCGCCCTGCATAATGAAGTCTTCCATCAGCATACCCACTTCATTGTCCGCAAAAGCGGTAATGACTGCGGTATTCATCCCGAAGCATTTCCGAAGCCCGCGGATTACGTTATATTCCCCGCCGCCTTCCCATGCGCGGAACGATCTCGCGGTACGGATTCTTCCTTCCCCAGGGTCCAGACGCAGCATCACCTCACCCAAAGAAACCGCATCATACTTACACTCTTTTGCCGGCCTTACATTCAAATCCATTTTCTCATCCTCCTGACATTTTACCGTTTTCTGCACCCCATAACATGCAGGATACGCACTATTGTTTTCCAGGGCGTGCCTGAACATTCATTCCCGCAAGCCAAAACAACATCCTGCAGAAACAATTTTCTTGCACACTTTGGAATATTTTAGCATATTCGGGCGGTTTTGACAAACTTTCAGTATTCCAAATATGCGCCTTTCATCGGACTTGCCGCATATTCGCTGAATAAGCGCAGCACTCCCTTTTGGTATTTCGGTGTCCTGGGTTTCCAGTTATTCCGGCGCTCACTCAGAATCCTTGCAATTTCTTCCGGTGTTTTTTCTTCCCCCGCCACGCCAATAATGTTTAGTTTCCGCTCCGCCACATCGATTTCGATTAAATCGCCTTCTTCCACTAAAGCAATCGGACCGCCGTCCTCCGCTTCCGGGCTGCAATGCCCGATAACCGGTCCCGTGGAAGCACCGGAAAACCTTCCGTCGGTAATCAATGCAATGCTCCTGCCCAACTCCTTATCGCTGCTGATTGCTTCGGATGTGTAGAACATCTCCGGCATACCGCTGCCTTTGGGTCCCTCATAGCGGATAAATACCGCGTCCCCTTTTTCCACTTTGTGCTTTAACACCGCATCCAGGCATTCTTCCTCGCTGTCGAAAGGTCTTGCCCGCAGTACCGCCTTGAACATCTCCTTCGGACATGCGGTATGCTTGATGACCGCCCCTTCCGGCGCCAAATTGCCTTTCAGAATTGCTATGCTCCCGTCGGTGCCGATGGGATCGTCATAGGGGCGGATGATATCCGTTTTCGTAAGGTTTACGTTGTACCTGCCGTTAAATTCCTCCAGCCATTTCCCGCATCGGCCGTAAAAGCCGTTGTTTTTCAGTTCCTCCAGATTTTCCCCAAGGGTCCTTCCCGTCACCGTCATCACATCCAAATGCAGATGTCCCTTGATTTCCTCCATGATGGCAGGAACCCCTCCGGCATAGTAAAAACATTCCGCGGGCCATTTCCCCGCCGGCCGGATGTTTAACAGATAACGCGCATTCCGGTGCAGGCGGTCAAACGTATCCCCCGTAATTTCAATGCCAAATTCGTGGGCAATGGCAGGGATGTGGAGCAGGCAGTTCGTGCTTCCCGAAATAGCCGCATGAACCAAAATCGCGTTCTCGAAGCTGGCTTCCGTCACGATTTCACTGGGGCGCATTCCGGGCTCGGTAGCCATACGCACCGCCCTCTCCCCCGCCTGCCTCGCGTAGTCTGACAGGTCAGGACTGGTCGCAGGCATCAGCGCGCTTCCCGGCAGTGCCAGTCCCAGCGCCTCCGCCATGATTTGCATGGTGGAGGCGGTCCCGATGAAAGAGCAGGCGCCGCAGCTCGGACAGGCGTTGCATTTCGCCCAGTTCAATTTCTCCTCGTCAATTTCCCCCCGCTGGAATTTGGCGCTGTACATGCCGAGCTGCTCGAGCGTTAACATTTCGGGACCCGCGTTCATCGTCCCGCCGGGTACCACCACCGCCGGAATATCCACCCGCGCTAATCCCATCAGGTTCGCAGGCATTCCCTTGTCACAGCTCGCCAAATATACTCCCGCATCAAACGGGGTTGCATTGGCGTGTATTTCAATCATGTTGGTAATCATCTCACGGCTCACGAGACTGAAATTAATCCCGTCGGTTCCCTGGCTTTCCCCGTCGCAGATATCGGTACAGAAATACCGCGCCCCCCTGCCTCCTGCCTGTTCGATTCCTTTACGCACTTCCTCCACCAAAACATCCAAATGTCCGCTTCCCGGATGGCTGTCTCCAAATGTACTCTCAATCATAATCTGCGGCTTCCCCAAATCTTCCGGTTTCCATCCCGTCCCAATCCGCAGCGGGTCCAATTCCGGCGCAAGCCTGCGCATTTCCTGGCTTTTTAATTGCTTTCCTTCCATAGTGGTTCCCTCCAAATCCTTCTCTCTCTTTTTCCGCACGCTTTCTCCACATGCATATTTTCTGTTGCATTTGCGCTTCCCATTCCTATTTTTCTTCCTGTTTTTCCACTTTTACAATCCCTTTTCCAATCTTATGCAGAAAAATCAAGCAAAAAAGGAAATAATCAATGCTACGATAAACCCGGTACCGCCCACCAGCGTTTCCATTATGGTCCAGGTCTTCAGGTTGGTCTTCTCATCCAGTCCCACCAAAGATTTCACCAGCCAGAAACCGGAATCATTAAAGTGGGAGCAGACCGTTGCGCCGCCGGCCACGGCCGCAGTCACGCAGGCAAGGTATAACGGGGACAGTTCGGCGATTCCCGGCATTGCCGCCACGATACCTGCCGCCATGGTCATCGCCACCGTTGCGGAACCCACACAGATTCTTACCAGTGCCGCCACAATGAACGCAACCACCACAAGCGGAAGGTTCGCCGACGATACTGCGTTGCCGATGACATCACCCAAACCGGAATACTGGAGCATATAGCGCAGCACACCGCCGCATGCCGTTACCAAAAGAATCAGTCCGGTAGGCTCCAACGACTTTGTCATAATCTTTTCCAATTCCGGCAGGGAATATCCGTGCCGGGTTCCCAAGGCAAACATTGCCACGATGGTTGCAATCAAAAGTGCCACGAAAGGCTCCCCTAAAAACCCGAAAATCGGCTGCACCGGAGCAAGCGCAGGAACCACGCCCGCAACGGAATCCAAAACAATCAGCACAAGCGGAATCAATATGATGCCGACAATCAGTCCGAAACTTGGCAGTTTGGATTCGTCAAAATCCTCCTGGTTCGCCACATGTTCCGGTACCGGAATATTGTACTTCTTCCCGCAAAAAGCGCCCCAAACCGGTCCTGCCACAATCATGGAACAGATACCGCAGAAAATACCTACCAGAATCACCCAGCCCAATTCCACGTTCAGCATCGTTGCCACCAGCACCGGTCCCGGCGTGGGTGGAATGAACGCATGGCCGACCGCAAGACCTGCCAACAGGGGAATTACGTAAAACAGGGAAGAACGTTTCGTCCTTTTCGCAAGGGAAAACGCAAGCGGGATTAAGATGATCAGGCCCGCGTCGAAAAACACCGGCATTGCGATGACAAGCCCCGTAATGCCAAGCGCCCATGCCGCCCGCTTATCACCGAATTTATTCACCAGCGTAACCGCTATGGACTGGGCGCCGCCGGATGCTTCCAAAATGGCGCCAAACATGGAGCCAAGCCCAACCAACAGGGCAATCCCCTTTAACGTATTGCCAATCCCGTCATTTACCGCCGCAATAATGTCATCAAAGGGCATCCCCGCAATCAATCCAATGGATAGTGCCCCCAATAAAATGGAAACCATTGCGTGAATTTTAAACTTAATAATCAATACCAATAAAATAACCAATCCCAATACCGCTGCAATTACCAGTCTGGTAGGGTCCAATGTAGCCGCTTCCGCCGACATATGCTTACCTCCTTTATGTTTGCCTATGGCATTTTCTTTCCGCCATAAAATTCTTTTGGCGGTTCCATTGATTTTCTCTCTTGAAACTATACATCAGACGTCTTATGTTTGTTATAATTATCATATATTATTTAGTTATTTTCGTCAATACATCTGATGTTTATTCCATTTTTTCTCTCTTTTTCACAAAAAAGAGGGCAGATTTGCATCTGCAAGCCTGCCATTTTTGGTCATTTTGTCCGATTGGTATTTTGCTTATTTCTTTTTTTCCTCAGCCAAATGCTCCTCGTACATTTGGATAATCCGCTGCCGGTTATACGTCAGATGCATATTCATGGCACACCTTGCCCCCACCGGATCCCCTTTCAGGATGGAATCGGTAATCGCACGGTGCGTTTCCAGCGTTTCCTTCATAAGCTGCCGCTGCGTCAGGTTTACGAACGTCAGGACAGCGGTATTGATAATGGGAACCAGAACCTCCACCACCCTGTTCCGGCTGCACTTTGCGATGCAGGTATGAAACTCCACATCCTTTTTGGCATGATTTTGTCCGCTTATATACAGCGTTTCCACCTCGTCACACAACTGCCTTAACCGTACTTTTTCCTCCGGAGTGATTTGCCCGCACGCCATTGCCGCAATCTCCGGCTCCAGCATCATACGCACGTCCAAAAGCTCCAACGCCAGTTTATACTTGTCCCCCAGTTTGGCAAGCCCCAGCGGGTCGTCTTCCCTCGTACTGGTTCCGGTCACGTAAGTTCCGGCGCCCCTTCGCACTTCCAATATTCCCTTGGACACCAGCGCTTTCACCGCTTCCCGTATCGTGCTCCTTCCTACCCCAAATTTCTCCGCCAGTTCAAATTCATTGGGAATTTTTTCCCCGATTTCCACCGGCTCGTTCAGGATATAATTCATCAGTTCTTCTTCCACCTGTGAACCAAGCAGCTTTTTGTTCATTTTCTCGAATTGGTACATCCCGGACCTTCTTTCCCCTTGGCACTGCATTCCTACTGCATTCAAAAGGCATTAAATCAGGTCAAGCATAACACGGAAAACCGGGGATTGCAAGACAGGGAACGGAAATTTACGCCGGGACTTCCATAAAAAGCATCGCACCGGCTCCCTTGCATCCGGTTTTATGTCTACTACAAATTTTAACACAAACCGGCAGACAGTCCGGTCAAAATGCCGGATTGCCATGTACTTTTCCGGGTGGAAAAAAAAGGGATTCCTATGTTAAAATATTTAAACCGGAGATTGCATACCGTATCCAACAAACCGCGCTAAGCACATTGCATACGAAAACCAAACATATCAGCCGAAGCGAGGATATCATGAACATTTTACTCATCGAAGACGACCCGGAAATCAGCAGTATGCCGGAAACATTCCTGACAACGGAAAATTACATCATTACCGCCGCCCATGACGGCGAGGAGACACTTCGCAAATGTGCCTCCGGCTCCTACAGCCTGGTACTGCTTGACCTCATGCTGCCCAAAAAGAACGGCATGGAAGTCATGAAAGCCATCCGCCAAACGAGCACCGTACCCATTATCATTCTTCCCGCCAAGGATACGGATTCCGACAATACCTTAGGTTTAGGGCTTGGCGCAGACGACTATATCACAAAGCCCGTCAGCCCCTGTCAAAATAAAACGGTGCGGTTACTTTTTTCCTATCCCATCAGCCGAAAGAAACTGCTGCTTGCACAGATATCCTCCGTTTGGATTTTTTATTTTACTTCCCTGACGCTGTCCAAACTCCTTTTTCACGTAATAATTGTTCTGACGAAAAGTTACACCCATATTTCCGCCGCAATGATCAGCATCAGCTTCCTGACGCTCCCTGTGGGACTGCACTTAAAGTCCTCAAAGGCTGCCATTATCGCCGGACTCATCATCGTCTTTGGGACGCAGGGAAATTTAGGTTCTTATACCCTTATGTACAATCTGCCTTTTTACGGAGTGCTGCTCGTTCTCGCCTTCGCGGCAATCGTTCTTTCCGTATATCCCGTGGAAAAAAAGGATGTGGCATAACGCCGCATCCTAATCCCAAATCCCTCAATTTATTTCCAACCAGCCTTCATTTGTATCAAAGCTGAAATACATTTCAATCACCACATCCCCGCCCTGGTACGGCGAAAGATCCACGTCTTCCGATTCGATGACCAAACCGTCTTCATCCATGGTTTCCAAATGCCAAACGGTTTCCCCCTTTTCCATCACTAAGTTCACTAAATTATATACTTCCAGGCCGTCATAGGCGGCGGGATCATCCGTCACCAAATTGACACGGGTATCTTCTTTCGCGGTATTGTAAAAATATACCTCATGAAAAGGCAGTGTCGTCATATTCTTTAGCGTCACCGATACCTGGCAGTATTCCATTTCGTTTTCCTCCACCGGAGCCTCCGAAAGAAAGCGGTAAATTTCCTCATATTCTTCCATCATCGCTTTCAGTTCCGACGTAAGCGCATCCAACTCCCCCATCTCCATCTTTCCCACATCCATCCCGCCGATTTCCTTCATCCGGCGGCTTAAGGCATCCAACTGTTCCCCGTATGCCTCATCCGGACTTTCCGCATACAGCGCGGCAACCACGTTATGCTCGTCCACCAGTTTCGCATATTCCATCTTGCAGGCTTCCACCGCTTCCCCGTTCTGCTTTCCACAGCCGGCACAAACAAACAAAAGCAGCATGGACAAAGCCGCAAATCTTTTCCAATTTTCCATAAAACCCGTACCTTTCCTCCTTTGGCAGCGCCTCCGCGGATACCCGGCTTCCGGTTATGCACCGGTACATTCCGTTCTTCCCACACCGCCTTTCTGTATCCCAAATTCTACATCACAAAAGCCGCACTGTCAAACCAGCCCCACAAACAGATTTCACCCAGCACAAAACTGAATACGCACAACGCAAAAATCTGGCTTTTCCGCCATCTCCCCATCCCGTCGGTAAACCCCAAAAGCGGGACAAAACAACCTATCAGATACCTCGGTACACCAATCACACTGGCAGCCAAAGGAATCATGACCACAAGGAACGCCATGACAAATTCTGCCCAGCGCTTGCTGCACAGCAGAAGCCAGGCACAGTAGATTCCCCACACGCCCCAAAGCGACAGATAAAAAACAAAACTGTCCACATTCACCAAAGAATTCCAAAGTACCCGGAAGGGATTGGTGAGGTCCCCTTTTCCCCACGCCCGTTCGATATGCACAAACGCCATGGAATCCCCCACCCGGAAATACAGATGGAGCATATAGGAAAAGAAACCAAACGGAATCAGAACCGTCCCCAAAACCAGCCTGACATTCCCGAAAAAATTTCCGAAAAAAGTTTTTAAGCGGAACCTGTTACTGCCGAAGTATTCCGTCAGATAATGCGCCGCCAAAGGGAAAACAAGCATAATCCCAAGGTTCCTCGTCCCGGAAGCAAACGCCCCCGCGGCGCCCATCCAAAGATACTGCTTCCGCTCCATGCAATAGAAAAAAGCGGCAACGAAAAAAAGAAACGGCGCTTCCGTATACAGCAGGGAAAAATAAAAATTATACACGCCAAACGCCATCAGGAACACGAACACCAGCGCATGAACCCAATCCTCCCTCGTCAACAGAATATATTTTACCGCCAGTACCAATGCAAACGCAAAAAACACGGAATTGACCGCAAACGCCAGCAAATCGTAATCAAAGGGCAGGATTACATGAATCCCCTTCATTAACAGCGGATAAAACGGGAAAAAAGCCCAGTTGGCGGAATCCCCCTGATCCCCCCACCTCGGCTCCGTCCAGTATCCGTCCCCGATAATGGATTTATACCATGCCGTATCATAAATGGACAGTGCGTCAAAAAAACCCCCGTCAAATGAATTCCTGCCGCTCCAAATCAGGAAATTCAGATATACCAACAGTCTCGATACCGCAACCATGGCAAAAACAATGCAAACCAGCCATTTGGTATCTTCCAGTTTCTCCCGTATTTTCTTCCAACCGTCCGCATTCCGGTATCCGTTATTCCACCGCATCATCGATTATAATCTCCCTGACCTTGATCCCCTGACTCCTCGCATCCTCCCCCACGGGACCAAAACCGTCCGTGAAAAATTCAAGAAGCAGGATATCGCCTTCCGGCATATCCTGGGGAAATTCAAACCGGAACGTTCCTGCAGAAGCAATCTGCCCGATTGGCTCCCCGTTTGCACACACTTGCGATACGGCGCCTTCCCGTACCTCCTGTACATCAATTTCCACATACCGCTTCTTTTCTTCCTCCCCGGCGTTTCCTGCTCCCCCGTCTTCTTTCCCCGGGTTTTGGAAAATACCGGAAAAATACAGGGCAGAATGACCGCCATATGTCCAACAGCCGTCTTCCTCAAAAGAATTCCACGAATTCCCGCATCTCCTTGTCCGGTCTTCCTCCGTGGAGCGGAATACCACCGGCGTACCCAGCCGGTATTGCAAACCGCCATATCCGGGCCAGTCCTGCAGTTCCCGTTCAATATAATAGAGCCTGTACTCCGCACAAACTTTCGGAAACAGGGAAGTACCCAATATCATTACATATGACAGAAACAGCAGCGCACTGACCGCATATCCGCATACGGGCAACATTTTTTTCATAAAGCCTTTACTCCCCACATGCTCAGAATTTCGCCAGCTCTCCGATTAACAGCGGATTGGATATGCTGTCCCGGATAAAATCATTGTACCTCTCGTTCCACTCATCCGTCCAACTGTTCTGCTCCATGATTTCATGGATTTCCCGCAGCACCTCTACCGCATGCCTGCAGCTTTCTTCATCGCCGATTTCCGCGTAATGGTCCACTTCCCTCCAATAAACGGCAAGCACTTCCTTCGGATATCCCGCTGCCAACTGCTTACTGAAACGATGTCCGGCATCCACCCCGTCCTTTTGGAACTTGCGGTTGTTTTTCAGGTAATCCAGGATTTCCTCCGTGTTTCCCTTTTCCATACAGATATCAAAGTAAGCAGAAAGGTTGCGCTCCTTTATGGTACTCAGGATCTTCCCTTCCTCCGCCGCAAAATCCGCCGCCGTTAATTCCTTTTGGCCCGTATGGTACCATTTCGTCAGTTTCCGCGCATCCGCACAGGAGAACAGGTCGGACAGCATCTTTTTTTGGTTCTCGTAATTCCCCTGTTCCTTATAATAACCGTACAACAGCTCCGTAAGGAAATCCCTGTCCTGCTTTTTTGTCCGCGCCGTCCGGTACAGATCCACCAGCGCCGCTTCGTCTTTCCCCGTCACATAATAACGGAACAGGTAATCGTAAATTTCAAACAACCGTCCTTCCACATTCGCCAAACCGTCTATGGCAGTGCGGAATGCACGCTCCGCATCTCCCTGTTTCTTATACTGGTTTGCCAACGCCACATACTCCGAAGCCGATGTCGGCTTCTGCCCGGCTCCCGCTTCCGGTGCTTTTCCCCTGCTTTGTGCGGTTCCTGACGCCCCGGTTTTTCCCGTGCCGTCCGCGCTTCCTTCTTTCCCGTTTTCCGCATAAATCGCCGCGGCAAAATTTTTATAGAAAGAATTTCCGTAATCCGCCAGGAAATCCGCCAAATAAATTCTTTCCTCTTTTGTCCGGCACATTTTCACCGCCAAATCCACCAGTACATCCGTCAGCCCGCTGTTATCCGAAGCCACTTCCTCCAGCATTTCATCCAGCACTTCTTTTCTGACCGTCCATGAAATTCCCTGTTTCCCTAACAAACCTTCCATCGCCTTTAATTCTTCACGGATGTCGTCCTCATCGCTCTTGGAACCTCCGCCGCAGGTATTGAACATTTCCACGGTCGGCTGTGCATTTTTCCAGTGCTGCCGGAACTCCTCCTCCACATCCTGCGCGCCGTCCCTTAACTTCGCATTCTTCCTGCAGTAATCTTCCGCCACCTGTTTTGCCGGACCGCCCAGCTTAATCATAAAACCGATGAGCGTAATCAATTCCCCTTTTTCCAACGTTCCCAACAATCCCATCAATGTTTTCTCGTCCATTACGTCCACCTTTATCCCTTATTTTTTCTGTTTTCACGGGATCCATAACCGTTCCTTCCAATCCCATGCTTATTTCCCGTCATACAAATGGCACCTTACCACATGCCCGTTCCCCATATCCCGTGCTGCCGGCGCCTGCTCCTTGCAAATGTCCATACATTCCCTGCACCGGGTATGGAACTTACAGCCCTTGGGCGGGTTCGCCGGTGAAGGAATATCTCCCTCCAAAATCATCCGGTTCAGTTTCATGTCCGGGTCCGGCATGGGAATCGCGCTGAACAGCGCCTTGGTATAAGGATGCAGCGGGTTCTCAAAAATATCCGCCGTGTTCCCCGTTTCCACCAGTCCTCCCAAATACATGACCCCTATCGTGTCGGAGATATGTTCCACCACGGAAAGGTCGTGGGAGATAAACAGATAAGTCAGGTTCATCTTCTCCTGCAGTTCTTTTAACAGATTGATAATCTGTGCCTGAATCGATACGTCCAATGCCGATACCGGCTCGTCGCAGACGATGAATTCCGGCTTCAGGGCAAGCGCCCTGGCGATACAGATACGCTGTCTCTGCCCGCCCGAAAATTCATGGGGATACCTGTCCTTATGGTATTCCTGCAGCCCACAGTTTTTCATGACCTGTGAGATATAACCGTCATACTGTTCCTTTGGCACCAAATGATGCTGCTTCACCGCCTCCCCTATGATTTCACCTACCGGCAGTCTCGGCGACAAGGAGGAATAGGGGTCCTGAAAAATAATCTGCATCTTCGTGCGCAGTTCCCGCAGCTTTTTCTTATCCGCAGCGCTGACATCCGCCCCGTTAAAAAGAATGGTTCCCGAAGTTTTTTCAATCAAACGGAGGATGGTACGTCCCGTGGTGGATTTCCCGCAGCCCGATTCCCCCACCAGGCCCATGGTTGTTCCCTTTTTAATGGAAAAGGATACGTCGTCCACCGCCTTCACTTCCCCTGTGACACCGCCGAAAAAACCTCCTTTCACCGGAAAGTATTTTTTTAAATGGGACACTTCCAGAATATTTTCCCCCTGATGGATGAGCCTGTCCGCTTCCGCAGCATTCGTATTTGTTCCGTTAGCCATTCTGTGTGCCTCCCTCCTTACAACGATAGCAGCTTACCACATGCGTGGGCGATATATGGTATTCCGGCGGATACACGCCCTCGCAGCCCTGTATGCACATCTCGCAGCGGTCCTTGAAATAACAGTAATCCGGCATATCCACCGGGTTCGGCACGCTGCCGGGGATGCTGTAAAGTTTATCGATATGTTTCCCCACCACCGGTTTGGAATTCATCAGCCCAATGGTATAAGGATGTCTCGGGTCCTTGAAGATTTCCCTCGCCGTCCCTTTTTCCACCACGCGTCCCGCATACATGACAACCACATAATCCGCCATCTCCGCCACAACGCCCAGGTCATGGGTAATTAACATGATGGAGCTGTTAATCTTATCCTTTAAATGACGCAGCAAATCCAAAACCTGTGCCTGTATGGTCACGTCCAGCGCCGTCGTCGGCTCGTCCGCAATAATCAGTTTCGGATTGCAGGCAAGCGCCATGGCTATCATGATACGCTGCCGCATACCGCCCGACAGTTCATGGGGGTACATCCGATACACACCTTCTTTGTTGGCAATTCCCACCATATCCAGCATTTCCATGGTACGCGCCTTCACCTGCTCCTTTGACATATCGGAATTGTGCAGGGCGATTACCTCGTCCACCTGCTCCCCAATGCGGAACACCGGATTTAAGGAAGTCATCGGCTCCTGGAAAATCATGGACATATAATTCCCGCGTAGTTTCTGCATCACATCCGTAGGGGCATTAACCACGTTATACACTTTGTCGCCCGCATTAAAACGTATTTCCCCTTCCACGGTCTGACCGGAAGGTCTTTGCACCAACTGCATTAAGGACAGGCTGGTTACGGATTTTCCGCAGCCCGATTCCCCCACAATGCCCACCGTTTTCCCCTGCGGCACGTCAAAGGTCACACCGTTCACCGATTTCACAGTCCCGATATCGGTGAAAAAATACGTATGCACGTTGTCAAATTCCACACAGTTTTCCGCATTGTGCATCTTTGTGACATACTCCGCCTCCGGTATATTCTTCCGGTTCCTCTTTTTCTCCATTTCCTTTGTAATCTTACGGTTATTTTTGGAAATCCGCCGCGACTCTTTCGCGGATATATAATTTGAATTATTCTTATTTCCTGCCATCATATCCCTCACAGTCCGTATCCATTATCCCGTTACCTCCGCATCCCGGACGTAACCTTACCGTTTCATTTTCGGGTCAAACGCGTCGCGCAGACCGTCTCCTATAAAGTTAAATGCCAATACGGTCAGCAGGATCAGGAATCCCGCCGGAACCCAAACAAACAAATAGTTCGTCATGACATAGGAATCGTTGACCGCATTGATGATACTCCCCCACGAAGCTGCGGGATATTTGATTCCAAGCCCTAAGAAGCTGAGCGTCGCCTCCGCCAGAATCACGTCGCCAAGTCCCATGGTGGCAAATACGATAAGCTGCGGCACCACATTCGGAACCAGGTGTTTGAAAATCCTGCGTCCCACGCTGATACCCAGCGCTTCCGCCGCCACCATGAATTCCTGCTCCCGCAGGGATAAAATCTGTCCGCGCACGATACGGGCAATCCCCACCCAGCCGATGACACTCATAATCACACACAGCATATAGATACGCACGGTGGGACTGGCACGGTAATGATCCATGATGGAGCCTAAGATTAAGTACAAGGGCATGGATGGAATACAGTAAATGACATCCACCAGACGCATCAGCACATTGTCCACCCAGCCGCCGAAATAACCGGCAATGCCACCGACAATGACACCGATAATCACCTCGATAATGACAACCACAAAACCGATTAACAGGGAAATACGCCCGCCGTACATCAGACGTGCCAGCAAATCCATACCATTGCCGTCCGTCCCGATGGGATGCTCTTTCGACGGCTGCGCATACATATCGATGACACGGGTTTCCTGGTTACGGGATATCAGGTATTGTCCGTTCTTTTCCGACAGCAGGTACGTATCCGTCTCCCCCGCACTGTCCGTATAAAGAAAGGAATCCGCCCCGTCCTGGATGGCAAGGGTAGCCGCTTCTTTAAAATCCGGTGCCAAAAATACGCCGCCCACCACGCTGTTTATGTTCATATTGGAAATATAGGCATAATCCGAACCGTCCGCCGCAAATACCATGGCGGCTTCCTCCCCGTCCATTTCCACCGTATAGGAAGTTCCGTCCGCTTCAAAAGGTTTCCCGTTCCCGCTCATGGCGAGCAGGGCATTTTTATAAAACTCATAAGACATCGCGGTATCCTGTGTATAAGGCGTAAAGGACAGCTTGCAAATTACCGACAGTTCCGAAACGATATACAAAAGTTCTTTTCCCGTCGCATCGTCCACGATATATGCGGTACCGTCATACTCAAAATAATTGTCGCCGGATGCCACGGCATCGTCATGTTCCTTGGATTTCATCGCCCGCGGATTTTTAGTTTCCTCCGCACCGTATACAATGTAGGATTCCCCCGTAAGGGGTCTTAATGCAAGGAAACCTCCGTTCCTCGTTTCCACCACCCGCTGGTTTTTCGTAATGGCGAGAATGGATTTGGAATACATATCGCCCGGTGCCTGCGCATCCTCCATCTCATACAACAGATAGTCGTTAATATAGGTCGCGCCCGCATAATCCTTTTTCATTTCCTCCGTAGTATAAAACACCTGGCTCTGCCCGTAAGGAATCACCATGCCACCCACAAAGGAAAACAGGAACATTAAAATAATAATCACCATACCGACAATCGCAAGCCTGTTACGGAAAAAACGCTTTAATACCAGCGCACTGGGAGAAAGCACTTTGACACGCTGCGTATCGTCCAATTTCATCGTTTCCACTTTCGTGTTTTCTTCGTTCGCCATGTCCTCTCTCCTTTCCTAATTAATTCTTACACGGGGATCTACCACCGCATACAGGATATCCGCAAGCAGATTACCCGCCAAAATCAATACCGCGCTGAACAGCATGTAAAACATGACAAAAGGAATGTCACCCAGTACTATGCACTGGTAAGAAGTATAACCGATTCCCGGAATCTGGAACAGCGTCTCGGTAATGAGCGCACCGCCGAACAGAATAGGCAGCGTACTGCCAAGAAGGGTGATAATCGGAATCAGGATATTGCGGAATGCATGAACGTTAATGACTTTTTTCTCCGTAAGTCCCTTTGCGCGCGCGGTACGGATATAATCGGAATTTAACACTTCCAGCATATTGGTGCGCGTATAACGCATCAGGGAACCGATATTGACAATCGTCAGCGTAATCACCGGCATAATCATATGTTTGGCGATATCGAGTATCTGTCCCGCCGGACTTAGCTGCTGGTGCATACGCCCTACACTGCCGTACAAATCCAGCCAGTTCAATTTTACGGCAAACACCCATTTTAAAATCGTGGCAAAAAAGAAACTGGGCAGGGAAATACCGATTAACGCAATGACCGTAATGGAATAATCGGTCAGGGAATACTGCTTCTTCGCCGCCACCACGCCTGCGGGAATCGCAATGATAATCTCCAGCAGGAACGATGCCAGCCCTAACGCAAAAGAATACCAAATGACACTGGAGAATTTCTGCAGCACCGGCTGGTTGTAATTCCAGGAATCGCCGAACTGGCCGCGTACCGCCTTGGACGCCCATGTAAAATACCCCTGTATGATACCGGAATCCAAACCGTAGGATGCGTTCAACTGGGTCAGCCATTCCTCATAACTTTTCGCCCCCGGCTTTTGGGACAGCTCCATCGCTTTCGTCTCCACGAACGAAGCAGGCATACACCGCATGATGCCGTAAATAATCATGGACACAAAGAATAAAAGAACGACGGAAATCAACAACCTTTTTACTATGAATTTCTTCATCTTCATCCTCATTTCTGCGCGGCTGATTCTGCGTCCCGTTTGTGCCTGCCGCGCGCGCACAAACCCGTTCTTGTGTCTTCTTCCTTACAAAGACATTTCGCCAGAGGGCTTTCCGGTCCTTTCGCGAAATATCTTTGTTACCCGTCATATCATACCACGTACCGAATCCAAACGGCCATTGTACCGGGCACCAAAACCCCCGCTGCACGCAACAGGGGTTTTCGTACCCTCATACAATCCCGGCTTCCCCCTTACGGTATACGCCGGTATACAAAGCCTTTATTTTACCGCCAGTTTTTCGATTTCATCGCGATACTGCCAATAGGAAGTCGCATCCTGTACAATCGTATTCAAGTCAATACGCTCGGAACTGTATACCGTTGCTTCCTGTCTCTGGTAAATCGGAATCTCTACCGCATAATCCACCACGTAGTCAAGCGCTTCCTTGTAAGCGGCTTTACGGTATGTCTGGTCCGTATTGGTACGCGCTTCCATCACAAGCTGGTCCAGTTCATCCTGGTAAATCCGGTAATTGGTCGCGCTTCCGCCCTCACTGTGGTAAATCTGGAACATATCGGGATCGGGAACCGTGGACCATGCCGCACACCACATGTCAATCGTACCTCCGTTAAGCCCGTCCCACAGCTGGGAGCTGTCGGAAAGGTCATTGATTGCCAAATCAAAACCGATACTCTTTAAAGCGTCTGCCGCTGCCGTAATGATACCGAAGGAAGGATGATCCCCTTTGCCGTCCCCGGGAACGACGATGGTGCAGTCCAGCCTGCCGCCTGCAGGCGCTGCCGTAATCTTACCGTCTTCCACGGTATAACCTGCCGCTTCAAAATAACCGAGCGCCGCTTCCAATGCTGCCGCATATTTCTCGTCCTCGCTCATGCCGTCCTTATAAATTTCGTTGCCGTCCACATCCAAAGAGAATGCCACATGGTAATCCGCATCCGATTTCTGGGGTGCCGCCCAGTTCGTATTGGAGATTGGATAGTTAATAACCGCAGCCGCCTCGCCGTAATAAGAATCGATTACCACGTCACGGTATACCGCAATGACGGTTGCGATGGCTTTCCGGAAGTTCTTGGATTCCTCGCTGCCTGCATCGTCCCCTATCTTCATAAGCTGGGAATTCATACCGATGTATCCGTATCCGCGGTAATCCACAAGGTCAACGTTTACCTTATCCCCTTTCAGCTCGCCATTGCTGTTTTCGCCTTCAATCTGTGCCAGTACTTCCTTGGAAATGGAAGGTTGGGAAATATCGATGGTTCCCTGGATAACGCCCGGGAATTTATCCGATTCGGCCGTTGTCTTCCATTGTAAATATTTCGTTGCCGGCGTTCCTTTGTAATAGTACTCGTTCGCTTCCATGTATACCGTCCGGTTTTCATAGCTTACGTACTTGTAAGGACCTGCGCCCATGGGCTGCGTCGTCTTCGCCCTTACGCTGGAAAGATCGCCCTTGGGGAATCCGAACTTATTATTGTCATAATCATACTGGGCAGGATCCCCGTAATAGTGCAGCGGAGATACGTAAATGGACAAATCATAAATCGCCGGTGCACTGACTTCCGTCAGGATGACACGGACGGAAT
Source organism: uncultured Kineothrix sp. (assembly GCA_910587275.1). Taxonomy (GTDB): domain Bacteria; phylum Bacillota; class Clostridia; order Lachnospirales; family Lachnospiraceae; genus Kineothrix. The sequence goes on along the minus strand of CAJUMD010000020.1, from coordinate 18,850 downwards.
TGTCCCCCGTCTTTTGGATACCGCTGATGTTTTCCACGGAATCACCGGTTTCCACCGTTACTTTGTAGCTGTCATCCAAAAACGTGAACAGACCGGAATCTGCCGCTTCCGTATCGGACAGTGTCTGGTAATCGTAATCGTAGCTGACTACCATTTCATTCCAGTAATCCGCCAGTGTGGGCGCATCGTTGTCTTTTAACGTCCATGTGGTTTCCGTTGCGGAACCGGTGATGGAGCCGTCTTCATTCAGAGATGCAAACCCCCAGTTTACCATACCGTTGGACACTTCATCCAAACCGTCTTCCACATAACCTGCTGCCACGCAGTAATCACAGATGCTCTTTGCAAACGCCTCACCGGCTGCCGGGAAATCCGTTTCAAAGAATTTCTTCTGTTCGTCTTCCGAATAGAACGTGAAGTCCGTATTGTCTTCCCCCTTGGAAAGCATCAGGTCATAAAGCACCGTGGAACCGCTCCGGTATTCCTCCAATCCCTGAATTGGAAGTGCATGTACGGAACTTGCCCCGTCATAGGACGGATCCAAAAATACATAATAGGAAAAGATAACATCGTCTGCCGTTAACGTTTCCCCGTCCGCAAATTTCACGTCGTCACGGAGCGTATAATCATAATACACCGTTCCGTCCGCATTTTCCGTCACTTCACAGTCCGCAATACCGGTATAGGTGTAATTGTTGCCGTTGTATTCCCTTGTTTCGCCTTCGATTCCTTTATATACGATTTCCCCTTTCCGGTCATAACCCAAAAGGGAAACCGTGGTAAGCAGCCACACATCCTCATCGGGTACCGATTCGCCGAAGAACGGGCTGAATTTCTCATTTACATCGTCATGCCCGATGACTATCGGGGTATCCTCATTGGCTGCCGGAGCTTCCTCTGCCGGTGTTTCTGCCGGAGCCTCCTCCGCCGGCTTGTCCGTTTCCGCAGGCTGTGTTTCTGCCGGCGCTGTTTCCGCAGGCGTCTCGTCCGCGGAACCGCCGCCGCAGCCTGCCAATGAGCCTGCAATCATGGTTCCCGCCAACAAAACGGCAAGAAGCCTGTTTCTTGTTTTCAGTTTCATAATAGTATCCTCCTTTATTAATATATGCTTAACCTTTTATACCGGAATCCCCGTACAGGGTACCACACTTCCCGCATAAAGGGAAAAACCAAACGCCACGCTTCCCCTCCGTTATTCCGTCCGCTTATCCATCCAAAGTCCGCCGTAAGTCTTATTATAATACCTGACGTAACAAAAAGCTGCTGCCAAAAACAGAATATGGCAAAACAGGTAAAGCAGTTCCCGCTCCAGCCGGATTTCCCCAAAATACAGAAAGATATAAGCCACATCCAACATAGCGCACAATGCCTCCAACGCCATGGCGCCCCTGCAGGAACGCCGGATTCTGGCAATCCCCGTCTCATACTGTACACGCTGCATCCGGCGAGGGGTCACAAAATATACTGCCGTACCGGCAAACAGATAAGCCAGCGGCGGAAACAGGAACAGGTACGGATACACAATCCAAAACGTGCGGGAGGAATCCTGGTTCACCATACCTGCCGCAACCTGGATTCCCAAAAGGAAGACAGCCGCCGCAAGGTTTACCATGCCCGTCTTCTTCCTCCAGCCCTTCCATTCCTCCTCATTCCCGTCAAAGGGCAGCACATAATAATCGCCGGAATAGCAGGCATCATCCACTACCCTGCCTTTGCCGCTTAACCGCTTAAACTGCCAGTCCATGTCCCAAGGTCCGTACCCATGTCTTCCAATCATATATCCGCCTTTATCAGAAACCCAAATTCCGGATTTTACTACTTTAATGCGCGAAAATGTCCGGCATACAAAAAACCCGGAGCCGGTATCATCCCGCAATTTCCCCGTAAAAACAAAAAAGTGCCCGTGAACTTCCATGTCCACCGCACTTAAGCATATTGGTGAGTACACCTGTCCACCTTTTGCGTTTTGTATAATTTTACTCTTAGTATACGATTATACACAAATAATTTTATTTGTCAAGAAGGAGCGGGCAGGATACGGGAATAAAAAGTAACAGTTCGGCCTGAAATGTTACAATCAAAATACCCTCCCCCTTATTCTTTATCGATATGCTTCCTTTATAAATCCAAACACGTTTTCAATCAGCATATCCCACTTGTCCCCATCTATCAACACTGCAATTTCCTTTTTATCACGGAAAGCCTCCCGTAAAATTTCCGCAATCAAGTCCTTATTCCCCAATTGCCTTTTTGCCAATTCTTTAACACGCTCCTCCGTTTCAAGCGCCGCCATCGCCATCTGATCGCACCTTATATAAGAATTCCCCCTATCTTCCGCTGCATCAGAACATATAATCCCATACGGTACGAACTCATATAGCGTATCCGTTGCAGTCAAACACATTATATCATAAATTAATTTCGCTCCAACTTCCCTGCTGATCCGTTCAGGATAAATAACCCTCCCTGCTTCCGTATCTGCCGCCCTGTCCTCACTCCATCCTCTCTTAGCCTTTCCTTGTAAATATGCCAGCATACGCTGGGTAAAATTTCTGCGTTTTACGGGTTTTCTCCCCACATCCGGAATATAATCCGTTATATTTCCTATCCTTTCATTCGCAAGATACAGGTCATACATTTCTTCCGCGCAGAGTTTCACTATCATAATATTTTCCAACATCTTGTTTCCTACGGTTTGCAGCATTGCCATTTTTACGTAACCGTAATCCGGTTCCGCATCTTCCTGCGGACACAGAAATGCATTCTGTACATAACGGTAACCCTGTTTTTGCACAAAATCATCATAAGCCAACTGGTATAAATACTGTTTCGTAATATCCTCCACGCCCGGCTGCCCGGTCACCCTGCCACATGGCGGCTCTCCGTTAAAATCAATGCAATAATACTTCGCATCATATATTCCGAAACAATATCCGCCCTGACCGCCGCATGGAAAAATACGAATGAGGTCAGGCCTTAATGTCCTGGTTTTACCGCCGCTCATTGCAGGATAATTCTTATGCCAAACCGGTCTGTCAATCATGCTGATTAATTCTTTCTCCCGTTTACCGGCATATTCGCTGCATACGCCAAGCGGCAGGCTGCCTAATTTTTCATGCAGCATGTTTCCAAAATTATCCGCGCACACTTTTTCCCATACCTGTTCAAAATTACCTGTCCCGTACAGGCTTAGTCCGCTGCTTTCCATACTCATTTTTTCATTGGAAATATAAGTATAAAGCGTTTTCAAAAGCATCTGCTTCCTGGTCACAAACTGCATCCGCATTTCACGCTCCAAACGGTATTTCACGTCGTCCGTATCACCGAAATCCCCTATTTCCAAAGACGTAAGGTTTACCTGCCCGATATCAAACAGCTCTAAGATACCTGCCGCTTCCAACTCCGCGCTGCATTGTGATAATACGCACTCATGTAACCTGCGGAAATAATCCGCATCATTATCCTCCATACTCCGTGTCTGCATCTGCACATAATACGGACGGTTATCCCTTATCAATGCAACCGTTTCGTTAATGGTTTTATCCCAAAGAATTTCACCGATGCCGTTTGTTTCCACAATCTCATGACTGTTGGTATATACACCGTACAAAAAATATTCTTCCAACAGATACAGGGATACCGCAAGACGGTTAAAAATCCTGCCGTTATCCTCCCCATTGTATAGATACACCAACTGCTCTTTTTCATTATATTTTTTAATCACCTTTAAAACTTTCCTCAATTGCAGCATGGGTGCTTCCGTGGAAAAGATATATTTGGGATAACATTTGAATACATGCCCTTCCAGCATCACCACTCCCACAAACCCGAACGCATATTCCACATTCGGATTGTATTCCAATACATCCGCTAAAACCATGTCCTGACCCGGCAGTTCTTCATATCCGGGTTTTGGAGCCTTCACCGCCTTCACAATTCCGTATTTCTTCAAAATGCCAAGCAGATGTCTTGCTTCTTCGACCGTTGTTTCCAGCCTTTGGGAAATTTCATCCACGGTATAATGATATTGCTCGCGAAAAAATGCCTTCGCCATATCCCTTCCCCCACTATCTTTCCGTTTCCATTGGCTTTTTCACATCAGTCATATCCGATATTCCAAACAACGCATCCCCGCGTTCTTCAAATGTTTTACAGATTTCCGAAAAAATCATCTTCCCTTTATGCCCCTTAAATATCTTAGCCGGACGCATTTTCATGGCATCTTCAAATAAATACATAAGGACTTTGCCTTCAAATGCTTTCACAAACACATCTTCATCTTCCAGCGCATGATCCAGCCTGCTTTTGGAAATAAAGTATGGTCCCAAAAGTTTGTCTTCGTTTAACCTGCATTCATCCGAAGATAAAATATCATTAATACGACAACGCAGCTCATCCCACATCACATACTTTCTTCCGATGCCCATGCCGATAGGAATAACAACGTTTTCCACTCCTTTTGCTTCCTCATCCACACCGATATATTCAAATTCCCATCTGCGCTTAAATGCCGTATCCATAGGAAACACTCCCTGATCCGCACTGTTCATGGTCGCCCAAATAAACATATTATCAGGAATCCTGATTTCCGCATAATCATCCGGCTGCCCCTGCAACCGGTCCGCCAAATACTTTTTCATGTCTTCCGTGGCATGAACCGTATATTCGCTTACATTACTGCCGTCCCTGTCCAATAACTGGAATATCTCCCCAAATACTGCCGCCACATTTGCCCGGTTTATTTCCTCAATCAAAAGCAGGTAAGGCTTCACATGCTCCTGCTTCCTGCCGCTTTCCAATGCTTTCACATAAACGCGCATAAACGGCCCCGGCACATACTCATACCGGATGGTATCCTTTCCGTTTTCCTCTTTCTCCGATACCGGTTTGTAAGTACCCACAAAATTGGCATAAGAATAGTTCGGATGAAAAGTCACACGCTCAAAATCCGGGGAATCTTTGCCAAGCAGAACGTCCTTCTCCCGGTTTAACCTGTAACTTTTACCGGTACCCGGCGCCCCGAAAACAATCCGGTTCCTTTGGAAAGGGCTCTGAAATCCCGTTTGGAAATTTAATCCCTGCGGTTTATCAAATCCAAAAAAACGGCAGAAGTTACCATAAGAAAACCGGTCAAAAAATTCACTTTTACTGCCGGCATTCCCTATTGGCATCTGATTTTCAATAAAATCCAATTCTTTCCCGGCCCGTTCCACATCCGCAGATTCCATATAAAGAATATCCTCATTGTTTACTTTCTTCACTCTCACGGGTTCCGCATAGTTTTTTATGGCATTGAGCAAAATATCATTGCTTTTTCCCCCAATCCGGTTAAGGAAAAAATCATCATACTTTATTTCATAAACGGGAGATGCCAAAATTTCCTTTAGGATTTCACAATAAATAAGAAAAGGAGCATCATTTCCCTTCACGTACGGATTCGGCGCATAATATGTCTTAATCCAAAACTGCAAATACCGTTCCAAATTCACCTCATCAAACGTAAACAAATAATTATGTATCCGGAAACGGTTGCTTCCCCTGTCTTCCAATCCAAGCTGGCATGCCTGCTGGTATGCGGTTCTTTTATATCCCGGCGAAACTACCTCTATTTCGCCTGCCGCCTCATCCCAAGACATCGCCCGCGCTTCGTCCGGATACACTTCCAATAACGCCTTTAAATTTTCCAATGTAAAATTCCTAAATCGTGCAACCGGTGAAAATGCCATCTTAACTTACCTTTACTTTCTGCTGAGCCGCTTCCTGTTCCCTAATTTCCACAGGTGCTTCCGCCTGTCCTTCCCCCGATATTAGCTTCGGGTAACTTTCCAACACCGACTTCATAATATGAATCAATACATCAACCACAATGGAATTACCTGCCTGCTGGTATGCCGCCGTATCCGACACGGCAATTTTAAAACTGTCGCAAAACCCCATTAACCGCAGGCATTCCCTTGGAGTTAGTTTCCTTAGTCTTCCCTCTGTCGTAACATAATTATCCACTCCCGCCCGATGCATTTTATGCATCGTGGTAAGCAGGGGGCGCGCTATTTCCAAATCGGTCTGCGGCCTGGAATAAAAATTTTTAGTCCCCGAAGCCAACACATATTTCCTGACCTTTTCTGACAGAAAATATTTTTCCAAGTCCTCCATGGTCTTTTCTTTATCCTTAGTTTCTTCCACAAACACAAAATCCCCATGCCAGTTAAACTGCTGGTTCTTTTTTTGGCAAAGCTGCACTTCCCCGTCGATCTGCGTATACCTTTTTACCAGGTTTTTTTCTTTTGTTACAAAATCCACCCCTTTTTCAGGCAGGTAATAACGTCCCGAAACATTTTCCAAAAGAAAATCCTGCATTTTCTTTTCCAATGGAAACGGCTTTGGAACCCCAAATTCCTGTTCCAACACCAAATCGTTCCGAAAACCAACCACAAAAACCCTTTCCCGGTTTTGCGGAATTCCAAAATCCTTTGCATTAAGAACCATCTTTTCCCATGTATAATTTAATTCCGTAAAAACCCTTGAAACCGTATCCCATGTTTTTCCGTCGTCATTGCTTAATAATGCTTTTACATTTTCATAAATAAACACTTTCGGCTTTATTTCCCCCACCAGTCTTGCATATTCATAAAACAAGGTTCCCCTCGTATCTTCCAGCCCACGCTGTTTGCCCACCAGGCTAAAGGATTGGCAGGGGCTTCCGCCCACGAACAGGTCTACTTTATCCTCGTACTGCCTGCCATCCAAAAAAGAGACATTCCAGTGAAAATCTTCCGCCTTTATTTTATAGTTTGCCATGTAACTTGTTCTTACTTTATTTAAAGATTCCTTTCCGCGGTACAGATTGTCCACGTACTCCTTTTTTTCCCGGTAATCATTGATTCTCGCCAGCTCACGCAGGATGTGCAGGGAATTAATTTTTTCATGGAGCATACCGGTCCGCTCGCACAGGTCACGGACACTTTTTATGATTTTCTTCCCTTTATTCGCCTCCAAAATATCATAGGCCCGTTTCAAATCCTCAGACACCTCCGCCCACTTAATGCCATCCGCGCTTTTATACGGCACGTTCTCTCCGCCCAGGATATTTAACGCATTATCCTTTTTGTAATCGTTTGCAACCTCCAAAATACATTGGAAGGATTCCAAAACCCTGCTTTTCCGATCCTCTTTTGCTTTTAGCTTTACGGAAAATTCCCCGTACTCCTTTATCCGGGATTTCTTTACGCCAGCCATTCCGACAATGGTATCCATAATATGCAGAATCAATTCTGCCGCATCCTGCTCATCTACCCGTTCAATTTGGCCGGACACCTTTTCGTATTCCGCCTTTGCTGCTGCCAGCATAATGTCCAACTGCATTTTATACTCGTCTTCTTCCCCGTTCGCCGCCTGAATCCGTTCCACCAGATCATCCAAAAAAGACAATTCTTCTTCTATTTCCACCAAATCCATATTAATTTTTTTCGACAGAATATCAACATCCCCATTATCACAGGCAAATACAATTTCATGCTCCAGTTCCATTCTTTCCAATGCATGTTCAATCGCCCCGATTCCGCTAAATACCGTTGCCAGTCTAATCATTTTATAAATCCTCCAGTTTTCCGTCCCTGCGTCCCGTGATATTCCAAACGTCCTTTTCTTCTGTCAGACAGTTTACCATAAGCCGTCATAAAAAGGTATTCCATAATGCTTATTTCTTTCATTATATCATCTTTTCAGTCCTATAAACCGTTCTCATTCCGGAATTATTCCAATCATAGTCCATAAAGTATTTTCCTTAACAGCTTACCACAGACCGGAAAAAAATACAAACCGGGCAGGAAAGATATCTCCCTGCCCCGCCCGCAATGCTTCCTTATTTCAATTCCCGGTAAGCCTCGTCCGTATAGTCTTCCTTCGTATTCCAATTAGGAAATTCCAGCATACCGTAATCCATCCCGACGGCTTCACATGCCCGTTTCCATTCCGCCGTGGAATCCTCCGACAGTTTCTTTAACGCGGCTTCATAGTCGGTGATGCTTTGGGAAATAATCCCCTGTACAATCGCCCCCAGGCCGGGCTGTACATCCTTTACTTCCGCATAGAAATCGTTTGCCTTCGCATCCCTTTTCGCAATCGTGGGAACCACTTTGGACGTCTCCTCCGCCACGGTATAATACTGCTTCATTACTTCGTTCGTCATATACTTTTCGTTGATGGAAGGAATGACGGACACGAACGTACCGTCTTCCACGCAGCCCGGCTGGTAGCCGTATTCCTCGCTGTACAATGCCATTAAGTACTCCGCGGCTTCTGCCGGATGTTTGGATTGTTTATATATCCCGATCCACGGGGACAGTTCCCCTGCCTGCACATAAGTATCCGTCACCCCGTCGGGCACCGGGACCGCCATGACGCCGTAATTTAAATCCGGGTAATTTGCATCCCACTGTGCGATACACCACATACCCTGGCAGAGAAAGGCAGCCTGCCCCTGCGCAAACAGTTCCCGCGCTTCCGGCGCACTGATATTAATGGTATCGGGATGAATGCTCCCGTCCTCCACAAGCCCCCGGATCAGTCCCAGCGCCTGTATCATTTCCCCGCTGTCATAAGGAGCTTTCCCCTGATCCACCAGCACCTTTGTGGTCGCAGCGATTTTTCCTCCCGCCGCTGCCGTCAGGGAACGGGCCATTACATCCATGCGGTTCATCTGCTTTCCGCCGTCTATCAGTCCGTACACATTGCCGTTTCCGTTTTCCGTCACCTTCCGGCAGGCTTCCCGGAATTCGGAGTACGTGGAAGGAATTTCCGTCACACCGGCATCCTGCAGAACATCTTTATTATAAAAGAACAGACACTGGATGGTCGGCATAACCTCCGTAATGGTATACCAGTCCCCGCCGATATGGGTGACTCCTTCCGCAAATGACAGGGGATCGAACCGTTCCGCAAAGTCTTCGGTTACATACGGGTTTATGGGCTGGTACCACCCCTCCTCCACCGCCGTGTTTAACGTCAGTCCCACGGGAATGGGGAAGATATCGGGACCCTCACCGGACTTAATCATCGTTACGATGGTATTTTTAAACTGGTCCACCGTCAGCATCGTATATTCGATTTGAATATCGGGATGTTCTTCCATATATTTTTCATGGAAGGCTTCCCGCTGGTTTACGGAACCGTCGCTCCAATCCACCACACGCAGCGTAATCTTCTCTCCCTGCGCACTGTCTGTCCCTCCCGCCGCTTTCTCCCCTGCACCGCCTTCCTCCGCCGGTCCGGTTTCCGGATGGTTTTCTTCCGCCATGCTTCCTCCTGCCGCACTGTCCGCCCTCTCCTGCGTTGTCCCTTTGGCAGACGGCATCGCACCGCACCCCGCAAGGGAAGATACCGCTAAAACTGCCGCCAACATCATGGTTCCGATTTTCCTTTTCAACATCTCTTTTCTCCTTCCATACTTTACTATCCATCGTTATCCTGCACTTTTCGCCCCTGCTGCTGCTTTATCTTTCGTTTTTTTGTTTTCCCGTCAACTCTTAACCGCCCCGGCAATTCCTTCCACAAAATGCTTCTGCATGAAAACGAAAAGCAGGATGACCGGAATGACTGCAATTGTCCCCCCTGCCGCGATTCCCGTCCAGTCCACCGTGTTTTCCCCCTTAAACGCATACAACCCTACCGCCAGCGTTCTCGACGACGGATTGTTCAGGGTCAGTACAAGAGGCAGCATGAACGCGTTCCACGCCCAAATGGTTTCCATGATGACCACCGTCGTCGCCACCGGCTTACATAACGGCATCATGACATGGAAGAAGGTCCTTGGATAATTGCACCCGTCTATTTTGGAAGCCTCCTCCAGTTCCTTCGGGACCGATTCAAAAAAGCTGGTGAACAGAAGCAGGAAAATAACATGTGCACCGCCCGCCTGGGACAAAACCAGCCCTAACTTTGTCCCCACCAGGTTCATGCTTTTTACGACCTCATAAGTGGGAATAATGGTACTCACAAGGGGAATGGCAATACTGCCGAGGAATACCGCCATGCACAGGTTCCTTCCCCAAAACCGGAACCTGCCCATCGCATATCCCGCCATCATCGTCATAGCCAGCACCAAAAGGACCGAAAAGAATGTAACAATAATGGTATTCATAAAGTAAGTACCGAAATGGGCTTTTTCCCATATGCGGATGATATTGTCCACCGTGGGCGCTTTCGGAACCAATCCGAGCCTGTTTTCAAAAAACTCCGGCTGGCTCTTAAACGACGCGGAAACCATCCATAAAAACGGATAAATCCAGATAAACCCAATCCCTGCCAACAGGACATGCGTCACTGCCGTTTTTATCGTCCTGGCTGCTTTTTCGTTTTTATTTTTTTCTATTTTCATATTTTTTACATTTTTCCTTTTTCCATTTTCCATCTCCATCCTCCTCACACGCTTTTTGCCAAACGGTCCTTCACGGCATTTAATGCCAGTCCAATCAGGATTACCGTCCCGCCAAAGAACAATGCCGCCGCGCTGGCATACCCCAGTCTCGGCATTCCGATTTCACTGGAAAACGCATTCCGGTACACGTAAGTGGCTATGACATCCGTGGCATAAAACGGTCCTCCTTCCGTCATGGTCTTTACGATGTCGAACACCTTGAGCGAATTGATGGCACATAAAATGGCGATGATTCCTCCCGTGGGGGCGATTAAAGGCAGTACGACATGGAAGAAAGTCTGCCGCCTGTTTGCCCCGTCAATGGTCGCCGCCTCATAGACATCCGCGGACACCCCCTGCAAACCTGCCAGCCAGTAAATCATGTACGTACCGCAGTCTTTCCAAAGGGAAATCACCACCAAGGCCGGCAGGGCATATTTGGCATTCCCCAGGAAATTGACGGGGGAACGCATCAGGTGCAGCGCCGTCAGCGCATGGTTTACCGGTCCCTGCACACCTAATATAAAAATCATGATAATGCCCACCACCGACGCGGTCGTAATAACCGGAACGAAATACATGGTACGGTATACGGAACGCGCCTTTAACTTTTCATCGTTCAGCATGTATGCCAGGAACAGGGATACTGCAAGCTCCAAAGGAACAATCATTGCCATGTACTTAAAACTGTTGATAAACGCATTCCAAAACAATCCGTCCCCCATCAGTTCCCTGTAATTTTCCAGCCCCACATAAGCAGCGTTTGCCGTCATTCCCGACCAGTCCAGCAGGGAATATTGGATGCTGCAAAGGATGGGATACCCCTGGAACAAGAGATAAAATCCCACCGCCAGCGCCATGAACAGCCAGCACCACGCATTTGTTTTCCGCCGCTCCGCCCGGCGTCTTCTGACCGCCGCAGAAACCGCTTCATTCTTCGTCCGAACCATTGTTCTCCTCCCTTTCGTATAAATATTTGTGCCGGACCGCGGACTCCATCGGAAGCCCCGTATCGTAATCCAACTGTCTCGGCTCATATTCCTCGTTTTCCCGCTGCCTCGTATATCCTTCATTATTCCATTTGGGGACAAACCCTTTGTTCCACGGCCGCATGGACCACTGGTAGCCGCGGTATAAATCACGGGTATCATTCATATGCCGGATCAAAAGCGCATGGTATTCCCGTATGGTATCCAGGTACGCTTCGTCGTCAATCCGGTTATCCAGCTCCCACGGGTCCGCTTCCAAGTCATAAAATTCATCTTTGTCCAACAGATGCACGACCAGCTTGTATTTCTCCGAAATCACCGCCCGCATGGGCTGCAGTCCCCCGAACCCGTCATGATCGATTTCGTATCTGGTAAATTCGGTAAACACCACCTCATTCACCGTTTTAGCCGTATCGTAAATCTGCGGGAGCATGCTTTTCCCTTCCAGCAGTTTCGGCAGCGGCAGCCCGAAATAATCCATGACCGTGGGAACAATATCGATATGGGATGCGGGCGCCTTTACTATTTTTCCCTTTTCCCCGCCTTTAATAATCAGGGGAATGTTCGCCGCCTCCTTATATGCCGTCGCCCCTTTGGATGACAGGCGGTGCGCACCCAGCATATCCCCATGGTCCGAAGTGAAGATTACAAGCGCATCCGGCATCTTTTCCCTGATCCGGTGCAGCACGCGTCCAATCTCATGGTCCACAAAGGAATTGCATCCCAAAAATAAGGAAAGGAACTCCGATGCCTGTGGAACGTCATCCTCCGGGGCATCCGGCATATCCCCCGCCCACAACCGCTGCAGCAGGGGTTTCCCCTTCAGGTCGTCCCCAAATTCCGGCGAATACTCCGGCCGGAATCCTTCGTACATTTTGTTATAAGGCGCCGGACAAAGGGACGGGCCATGCGGTTCATCATAGGAAACCGTAAGGAAAAAATCTTCCTCCGAAAACTCCTCCAAAAACCGTACCGCCCGGTCGCTGCAGCGGTGCGCATAGGTAAATTCTTCCGAAAAACCGTACCGGTAAGCCTCATCCGACTGCCTGGAACGGATCCGTTCCTCTTTCGTCAGCTCCTCCAGATACATCCGCATATCATACCAGTATTTTTCCTCCCATCCTTCCGGGCATTTCCCAAGACCGAAATAGTCGCCCCCGTCCAAATGCCATTTTCCGATATAGCCGCACCGGATACCGCTGTCCGTCAGCCGCTGGCCGATAGTTTTCACATTTGCCCCAAACGGGACGCCGTTGGTGACCACCCCGTTGGAATGGGGAAATGTTCCCGTAAAAATCGCGCTCCTGGCCGGACCGCAGACCGGCTGGCAGGTATACGCATTTTCATACCGTATCCCTTCCTCCGCCAGTGAATCCAAATTCGGCGTATACATCTTCCGGTTTCCGTAGCACCCCACCATGTCTTTCCTTGTCGTATCCGTCATGAATAAAATAACCTGCTTTTTCCGTTTGCGTTTTTCCTCCAACCCCGTCCTCTCCTTCCCTTTTTCCGTGGATAAATCTTATGGATACATCTTATAAAAAAAAAGCGTCCGCCGCTATCGGAATAAATGTTTTCCATATGGATTTTTCTGCTTTTTCGTGTTATTCTGTAACCGGAACCTTTTGTACGGCCACGGAGCCGGACCCGGAAAGGAATCAGGTGGTAAAAATGGTAAATATTTGCGGCCATTTAAGAAACAAAAGAAGAATTACCGGTTTTTATGACGACAGCGTTCCCCTGCTCATTAACTGCTGCGGAAAACAGATTTTCCAAACACAGGATTACTTCCTGAAAAGGGAAAACGGACGCCTTGACTACCAGCTTATTTATATCTACAAAGGAGCCGGACATTTCTGCATAGACGGTGAATGGAAGAAACTGGCGTCAGGCAGCATTGTCCTGTTCCGTCCTTCCGTCCCGCAGTTTTATTCCTATTACGCACAGGACAAACCGGAAGTGTACTGGATTCATTTTACGGGAAACCAGTGTGAACAGATTTTGGAGCGGTATGCGGTTGGGACTTGTTATATCGGGGAAAATTTTTCCGTTAAGCTCCTGTTCCAATACATCATTACGGAGCTCCAGCTTAAGAAACCATATTATGAAGATGTGATTCTTGAAAATTTCTACATACTGCTTGCCAAAATCCACCGTTCCTTTGACCAGACGCTGCACCATTCGGAAAATGACTTTTCCCTGGACCGGCTGATACGGGAAATCAACTCCAAATACATGGAAAACTGGACAGTGGCTTCCATGGCGGATTTCTGCAAATTAAGCGAAAGCTATTTTTCCCATACCTTTAAACAGCGGATGGGAGTGCCGCCCATGCAGTTTTTGAACAATCTGCGGATGGAAAAGGCAAAGGAGTTTTTAACCGCCAATTCCATGTCCGTTGCCACGGTGGCGCGGCTGGTGGGGTATGAGGATCCGCTTTATTTCAGCCGCGTATTCCGGAAATGCACGGGGGTCGCGCCGCACAAATTTTATCAAAGCATTGCGGATGCGAATACCCCGGAATGGTTTTTTGACAGGGAATGATTTTTAGACACGCGCCCGGAACCGGATTCACAGATAGCGGAAGATATTGTACAGACTAATGGCGATGATAACAAGCAGAAGCACGGTAAACAGTTTATCCACGACCCGGTTATCCGCTTTTTTGTTTATCCTTGCTCCTGCAAGGGCGCCCAAAACACCGCAGCCGGACATCAGAAAGAGCATGGCGGGCGGAAACGGCGGAACGGTTTGGGTGACGAGGGCAGCACACAGACCGGCGGTTTGGGAAAACAGGATGACATGGATGGAATACAGGGCTGCTTCCTTTGTTTCCATGGAAAACAGGCAGGTGAGGACGGCAAGGTTCATGGGTCCTCCCCCGATTCCCAGGAAGGAAGACAGGATTCCCAGTACGGCTCCCACGGCAAAAATAAGGGGCATGTCGGCAGCGCTCCGGGCAGTTTTCTTTGTTTTCCCACAATGAGAAAACAATGTGGCAGCCGTAAGGCAAAGCAGGACGGCAGCCTGAACCGCCCCAATCCTGTTTTTGTCCGCCATATTGCCGGTAATAACCCGGAACGCCGCTTTTCCAAGGATTCCCCCCAAAACGCTTCCCGCGGTTATGCTCCATGCAAACGGTTTACGGAACCGGATCGTTTCCTTATTTTTCAGGTTTCCGTAAAGGGATACTGCGGACATGGACAGTACCGTGCAGCCGGACAGGAAGGATACGCTTGCCACCTCCATAATTCCAAGCGCATCCAGTACCGGTTTGATGATAACCCCTCCGCCAATCCCACAGACGCTCCCCATTGCGGATGCAAAAAAACATACCAGCGCGATGATACATATTGCCACGGCGTTTCCCTCCTTTTATACCGAAAGACTTTTGTTCCCGTTTGCTTCCAGTATAACGGACAGGGATGGGGGCGCTATATCAGATTATGTTATCCGTATGGATTTTTCTGTTTTTTAAGATACGGATACGGATTACCGTACCTCCCCCCTTTTCACAAGCACCCACGCCGCAATCTCCTGCATCCCTGCCAGGCAGGCATCAAAAAACATCCGGTAGGACTTACAGAAATAATTTCTCCCGTCTGCCCGCTGCCTGTGTCTGCGGCAGCCGCCCCGGCAGATAAAAAAATACTTGCATCCTGCGCAGGCAGCCGCGGGCTCCCGGGACTGCTGCCCAAATATGCCCTTTCCGTATTTCTCTATTATATCCCGGAAATCAAAGCCGTCTTCCGTCACGTTTCCAATCCGGTATTCATCCAATACATAAAAATCACAGGGATACACGCTTCCGTCCGCCTCCACCACGTTTTGGAAGCTGCATCTTCCCCTTTGTTCGCAGGACTCCGGCTCTGCCCCAAGCAGAATGCCAATGTAATTTTCAAACTGCCGGATGTACGGCTGCCTGCCATTCCACACATCCTCCTCCCACAACCGGAAAAGTTCCGTCAGAAATTCCCCATACCGTTCCGGCGTCAGGGAATATTCCATGCTTCCGGCTTCCTTCCCCATAGGGTCCAGACACGCGATATACTGCTGCCAAAGAAATCCCTGTTCGCGGTACGTATCATATATTTCCCGGATTAATGGCGCGGTTTTGCCGTTTACCACCGTCAGCACGTTAAACTCCACCTGTGCCGCCCGTAACTGCGCCGCAGCCGCCAAAACCTTTGTATATGTGCCGTTTCCGCAGGCATCCTTGCGGTAAGCATCGTGCGACTCCATAATCCCGTCCAGGGACAGCCCCGCCATAAATCCGTTTTCCGCAAAAAAGCGGCACCATTCCCCGTTTAACGCATACCCGTTGGTCTGTATCGCATGGGAAATTTCCACATGGTTTACATTATATTTCCGCTCATATTCCATCCACTTCCGGTAGAAAGGAAGACCCGCCAAAGCAGGCTCACCGCCCTGGAACATAAAAGAGCAGCGATTTGTTGCAAAAGCAAGCGATTTTTTAATCACCTGTTCCATAACGTCTTCCTGCATCATTCCGCACGATGCCTTGCTGCGGTTTTCCATTTCATCCGCATAAAAGCAATAACCGCATTTCATATTGCAAAGTCCCGAAGCCGGTTTTACCAGCACATTCAGTTCTGCCATCCTGTTCCACTCCTTATTTTCCGCCGGTACCTTTCCCCGGAAACCGGACATTGGCTCACCGGATACCCTCCGGCGCAATATTGCCGCAACTTAAAAACCTGTTCCTGTTAAAGGCCGCGCCAAACCGCATCCTTTAACAGCAGTCCCAGTTATAAAGCACCCTGCCAAAATCCTTCTTCCGCAATGCCTCCCCATTCATGAGCAGGTTAGCGACCCCGCAGTCCCCCCACAGCACATAATCGTCCCCGTCTTCCCCCATATCCGAGTCTATCTGCAGCAAAAGCGTGTCGTAATAAACCGCTTCTTCCTCCGCCATGTTTTCCCGGGGATCCGTCTGCGTAAAGGAAGGATAACCGAACATCCGGTGCCCGAATGCGGGCAGTTCGTCATACAGGTAGGATTCGTCTTCTTCCCCGAAATACCCATACCATGTTTCCTCCGTAATTTCCTCACCCGTTACGGCTTTCACCGCCTGCACAAAGACGGCGGAAAACCCTGCCACATTCGGATTCATATAAGTGGTTTCCACGCCAAAGGAAAGCGCCGCTTCCCGGAGCACAGGCGTATATTCTTCACATTCCCCCGCCGTCACGATACCAAGCCCCAACACCTGCTCCCTCGTTACATCCCCGCGCACCGTCCCATGATACACCACGCGGAAATCCTTTTGGGATGCCGGTTCCTCAAAATCCATACCGAAACAGTCGTCCTCCGGCGTGATAAAAAACTGCAGCATCCCCTCTGCCGGCAGGAGCGGGCCAAATTCCTGCAAGTCCAAACCGGCTTCCCGTAAATCCGGAAAATGAATCTGTGCCAGCAGAATCATCTTCCTTCCGTTTTGGTCCGTCGGATACTCTTTCTCCATATCCCAATAAGGCACCCCGCCGAACTTACTGTCGGTAAGCGCCGGTATGGCGCCGCCTTCTTTCCTCGTAACGGAAACGGACGCTACCGCGGTCATCTCCTTGATTTTCTCCACAATTTTCCTTGCTTTGTCACTTGGGTTATATTCCCGTTTCTTCCCCATGGTTTTCCTCCTTCCCCGTGCCGTCCTCCCGGACATCCCAAGCGTGCCGGTGCCCGGAAACGTTTTTACACACGTGCCAAATTATTATTTTTTGCCTCCAAAATAACGGCATGTTCCTTCCCGTAAGGCGATTCTTCCAAATACCGGACCATCAGCGGAAACCACCCGTTCAAAGGAGTCCCTGTCCCGTTTTCCGTTGTAAATCTCATATTCTTCCATGTTTTTGTAAAAATCCGGCACTTCCGTCAAAATCCTCGTATAGCAGATAATCTTCCGGCTGCCCTCCGTCACGGTATTCCTGCCGATTTCTTCACAGAGAGCCGGGTAGTCCGCCAGTATCCGGCGGTACCGTTCCTCCGTGACATAAGCGCACCACGCCAAATCGACGGGAGAATAATCCCCCTCGTGAAACACCTCATAATCTTTTAACTTACCGGAAAGCAGCCGTACCAATGTAGATTTTCCGGCGCCCTGCAAACCTTCCACGAAATAATTGGTTCTTCCCATTCCTGTTCCCATTTCTGCCGTTTCCGGCGGTCCCTGCCAAAAACGGGAGCCCGTTATTTCCCGCCGCCGTCTGCTTCCGGTCCCAAAATTTCCTTCTGCTTTTTCTTACTGAACCCGCCAAGCACCAACTGATAGGACTTATCCAGCAAGTCCTTTAACAAATCATCCGGCACTTCCCCGTCCGGTTTCACGGAATTCCAGTGAACCTTATTGGAGTAGTATCCCGGCACGATATCTTCATACTGTCCCCTTAAAAATTCGCCTTCCATCGGCTCCAGTTTCAGGTTAATGTAATACGGCTCATTCTTTTCATTCAAACAGACGGCCGCAAACATCTTCCCGCCAATCTTGTAGCGGACCCAGTTCCAATCGGGCTGTAAATCCTTTGTCACGGCCTCCTTCTGCAGCAGGTAATCATCCAGCCATGTATAACGCATTCTCTCCCCTCCTTTGCAAAAAACCGTGCCAATATAATTGACACGGTTTTCCCTGTTTTTCCTTTTTCAAATCGCTCCGCCGTATCCGTTGCCTATCTTGCCCCCGTATTCCTCCAAATACTTTTTACGGAAGAATAGCTTGCCCATATGGAAAGGGCGTATCCGATGATCAGGTCCTTTGCCACAGCGCCCGCCAGTTCCGGTTCTTTCATCAGGTCAGGCAGCAGACGGAAGGCATCCCCGAGCGTAATGCCATACACTTCATTCAATTCGTTGAAAGCGATAATTGCCAGCGATACCATCTCTGCGCCCACAACTGCCACAATGGAAAGCAGAATGCAGATAACGATTCCTTTTTTTGACAATACCCTTCCAAGCATCCCATAACCTTTCATCCCACAGAATACAATTGCATAACCCGCAATTCCGGCGATAAATCCAACCTGTCCGAGGATAACCCATAAAACGGCTCCGAGTAAAACCCCGGCAAGCGCCCCGATAATCCCCAGAAGCATATTCTCCCGTTTCTCCTGCCCGTCCAATACCATGTTTCCCATTTGTGTGTCCATTGTCCTCCTCCTCATCCATAATCAATCATCCGGCGGATGGAAACATCCGCACCTGTTGCGTTAATATGTATTTTCCAAATTTATTGTATAAAATAATAATAAATTTTACAATCTTTTTTGTAAAAATTTATTTTCCGAATGTTATGTTGATGGGCGGACGCACAGGAGGGAGTTTTTTGCGGGGTAGAAAAAAAGGAATGCTATGATATGGCATTACATTTTTTGATAACCAGCAAAAGCCGGGAGCGGAACCCCCTGTTTGGTTTCTCCCTGCCTCCCCGGGCTTC
>CAJUMD010000019.1 GCA_910587275.1 uncultured Kineothrix sp. | reverse complement strand
TGCTGCTGTTGTACCTGGCTCTTTTTCTCCCGGCTCCTTTGTCGGAGCGCTGTACTTCCACATTCAGTTTTGCCCCTGTGCTGTCCGTAGCCAGGATATCCAGCCTCACTGAACGGTTCAGCAGGTTCTCCACAAATACCTGGGTGCGGACGTCCAGCACCTTTAAATCCGGCTTTTCCAGTACAATCTGCAATACCAGTTCTATGCTTGCCGTATCTCCCTCAAAACACTTTGTGAGGAAATCATCATCAAGCAGGCGAAAGCCTCTTAGCCTCTGTAAATCTTCCTGATGTTTCTGGTCTATCTGTTCCGTCACTGTCAATCTTCCCACCTGCTTTCCCTTCTGTTTTCGTATCTCCATACTACCATAAACCTCCCGATTTTACAAGCACATGGCTATTTGTGTAGTATATCCGTTACTTTCTGGTCATGGAAAGAGGGACAATATATTGCCAATGCAAATGGACACGTTAATGTTTGTCATTTTAGTGATACATTTATAATTTATGTTCATTACCTTTGCCGCAGAGAGGCATATTGGCTGGCAACTCCCAAATATGAACCTTACCCTTTATTGTTGGGAGAAAAAGATACTCCCTATTGTCCCATTTTTTATCAAGAACATCAAATCTATTTATCGTTCTTACAGACTTGTATGGACTTTTTTTGCCAATCAATTATTGCGGGGATTCCTTTGCGTGGTTGTGTTTCTTCTGGCTTCGCATTGATGGATTCCAACAAATCAATATATTTTGGTACTCCCTTAGTAGAGGCCGCAAGAGGTG
This sequence comes from uncultured Kineothrix sp., assembly GCA_910587275.1. GTDB lineage: Bacteria > Bacillota > Clostridia > Lachnospirales > Lachnospiraceae > Kineothrix. The sequence goes on along the minus strand of CAJUMD010000019.1, from coordinate 38,452 downwards.
AACCTGCACGTAAAGCGATAGGAATTTCTTTTGGTAAAAGTTTTAATAACCATCATCCGGTATATAATGATTACTTTATTCCTTTTTGGGATTTCATCAAAACCGATGACCCTAAATCAAAATTTATTAGTCCGATGGTTTTGGATTGGCCAAGGTATTGGAGAATCTCACCAGATTTTAAAGACTTTTCATTTGCTGACTGCATTAAAAAAATGAATACTAATCCTGACTTCTCTGAATATTATGATAATGCAATTAGCTTTTTTAATTTTTCCAACGGACATGAAAACTGGTATGAAGAAATAAATAGGGATGGCATTAGCGATATTATTGATTATTATAAAAAGACTGAGGAATGGTTTAAATCTGTTACATAACTTTGTACATTATGAAATGAGCCGGAATTTTTACTCTACCCAGCACGGAAAACCGGGACAGGCAATCCCGCTGCCGCCGCCCTCCAAAAAACTCCCTCCCGTGCGTCCGTCCCCCCCAACATAACATTTCAGGCTGAACTGTTGCGGTTTGTCGCGCATCATTCCGTAATTCCGCTTGACGAGGATAAAATGGTATCTTATAATAAGAAGAAGTATGTAGACATGGGGATAAGTGGAAAGGGCAGAGAAGTATGATAAAAAGTATGACGGGCTTCGGCAGGTGTGAAGTGTCGGAAGCGGAACGCAAAATTACGGTAGAGATGAAGTCGGTGAACCACAGGTATTTGGACGTAAACATCAAGATGCCCAAGAAACTGAATTTTTTCGAGACAGCAATCCGGTCGGAATTAAAAAAATACATTCAGCGCGGTAAGGTGGATGTATTTATTACCTACGAGGATTTTACGGAAAATAATGTCTGCATCAGGTATAACAGGGAAGTTGCCGCGGAATACCTGGATTATTTAAGGGGAATGGCGAAAGAATTCGGGCTGGATAATGATATCAAGGTTTCTCAGTTGTCCCGGTATCCGGAAGTGTTTTCCATGGAGGAACAGGCCATCGATGAAGAAGGGATATGGAAAGTGCTCGGTGCGGCGGTACGGGGTGCGGCAGAGAGTTTTGTACAAACGAGGATTAAGGAAGGGGAGAACCTGCGGGAAGATTTGTTTGGTAAACTGGACGGAATGCTGAAAAACGTGGGGTTTATTGAGGCTCGTTCCCCACAGCTTCAGGATGAATATACGAGGAAGCTGCGGGAGCGGGTGCGTGAACTTTTGGACGATGCCCAAATCGATGAGAACCGGCTGTTAATGGAAGTGACGCTGTTTGCGGACAAAGTCTGTGTGGACGAGGAACTGGTGCGGCTGCGCAGCCATATCGAGACTACGAAACAGACGCTTACAGAGGGCGGAAGTATCGGCAGGAAGCTGGATTTCATTGCGCAGGAGATGAACCGGGAGGCCAATACCATACTTTCCAAGGCAAACGATTTGGAGATTTCCAGCAGGGCAATCGAGCTGAAAACGGAAATTGAAAAAGTCCGTGAACAAATCCAGAATATAGAGTGATGCCAAAGGATAAGGGAAGTTGTTATGAATAAGTTAATCCATATCGGTTTTGGGAATATTGTAAATACCGGAAAAATCATTGCGATTGTCAGCCCGGATTCCGCGCCGGTTAAGCGCATGGTGCAGAATGCAAAAGAGACGGGGGCGGCGGTTGACGCTACGCAGGGAAGGAAAACAAAAGCAGTGCTCGTGATGGAAAACGGTCAGTTGGTGCTTTCGGCACTCCTGCCGGAAACAATTGCAAACAGGGCACAGGCGGAAAGCGGAGATACAGATGAAGCGTAAAGGTATTTTAGTGGTAGTTTCAGGATTTTCGGGGGCGGGCAAAGGCACGCTGATGAAAAAAATGATTCAGGATTATGACAATTATGCGTTGTCCGTGTCCATGACAACGAGATCCCCGAGGGAGGGGGAGGAGAACGGCAGGGAATATTTTTTCGTGTCGAAGGAGGAATTTGAGGAGAAAATCCGTCAGGACGGTTTGGTGGAATATGCCTCTTACTGTGACCATTATTACGGCACGCCGAAGGAGTATGTGGAGACACAGCTTGCGGCGGGGAAGGATGTTATCCTCGAAATAGAGATACAGGGGGCATTAAAAATCAAGGAGAAGTTCCAAACGGCGCTTTTGCTGTTTGTCATGCCGCCCACGGCAGCGGAATTGAAGAGGCGCCTGGTGGGCAGGGGGACGGAGACGGAGGAAGTCATAGCAAAACGCCTGCGCCGTGCCGGGGAAGAAGCACAGGGCATGGAGCATTATGATTATATAGTGATTAACGATGATTTGGATGAATGCACGAAGGAACTCCATTCCATGATATGTGCGGCGCACCATACGCCGCGCCGGAGCGGGGAACTGATGGAAAATATGAAACGGGAACTGGACCAACTGGTGAAAGGAGAAAAATAATGTTACACCCATCTTATTCGGATTTAATGAAAGTAGTAAACAGCGAGGTTGAACCGGGAGAGGCTCCGGTAGTCAACAGCAGGTATTCCATCGTTATGGCAACGTCCAAAAGGGCGAGGCAGATTATCGGCGGAGAGGAACCCATGGTGAAAGCGGCAGGGAAGAAGCCGTTGTCCGTCGCCATTGAAGAACTGAACCAGTCCAAAATCAGGATATTGGGCGAGGAAGAAGCGGAAGCCTTAAGGCAGCAGGTGCTCCTTGGGGAGGATGTGTCTGCCGGAATGCAGGAACATGCGGGGACGGAGACAGAAGACGAAGGGGAAGAAGAAGCCGGAAAGGAAGCGGGGAACGGAACGGACTCCAAGAACGGAGAGGAAACGGAAGATACAGAAAACGAAATGGGGGATGCTGCCGCAGAGGAAGCATAACTGTTTATATGCCCGTAATTTTTGCGGGCATTTTTTTAGATTATAAGACTTATAAGATTATAAGATAAGAAGAGTCTGATTTTGGAAACAGATATGACGGAAGGGAACAGGAGCCAATATGAAACTTTTGCTGATATCGCTGGGATGTGATAAAAACCTGGTGGATTCGGAAGTGATGCTCGGGATGCTGGCGCAGAAGGGATATACGTTTACGGATGACGAGACGGAGGCGGAAGCCGTCGTGGTAAATACCTGCTGTTTTATCAACGATGCCAAAGAGGAAAGCGTCAATACGATTTTGGAAATGGCAGAGCTTAAGAAGTCGGGACAGGTGAAGGCGCTTGTGGTGGCAGGATGCCTGGCACAGCGTTACCAAAAGGAAATCCAGGAGGAAATAGAGGAAGTGGATGCCGTCCTTGGGACAACGGCGGCAGACCGGATTGCGGAAGCGTTGGAAGAAGCGCTTGCCGGAAAGCAGGGCATCCATATGGAACCGTTAAATGCAGCGCCCGTGGGCAACCGGAAAAGGCTGGTGACGACGGGAGGACATTACGCCTATTTAAAAATTGCGGAAGGCTGTGACAAACACTGTACGTACTGCATCATACCGGAGATACGCGGCGGTTACCGCAGCGTGCCGTTAGGGCAGTTGGTGGAGGAAGCACGCAGCCTTGCGGAGGCCGGCGTAAGGGAGCTGGTGCTGGTGGCACAGGAAACCACCCGGTACGGCATGGACTTATACGGTGAAAAAAAACTTCCCGGACTTCTGCGGGAATTATGCCGGATTCCTCAATTATACTGGATACGCATTTTGTACTGTTACCCGGAGGAAATCACGGAAGAACTGATACAGACCATAAAGGAAGAAAAGAAAATCTGCCATTATTTGGACATTCCCATCCAGCACGCTTCGGACGCGGTGTTAAAACGCATGGGAAGGCGGACGGACAGTGCGGGAATACGGGCCATGGTGGAAAAATTACGCCGTGAAATACCGGATATCTGCTTAAGGACTACCCTGATTGCGGGTTTTCCGCAGGAGACGGATAAAGACCATGAGATTATGATGGAGTTTGTGGACGAAATGGAATTTGACCGTTTGGGTGTCTTCACGTATTCGGCGGAAGAAGGCACGCCGGCGGCGGAAATGGAAGGGCAGATTGGGGAAGACGTGAAGGAAGAACGCAGGGATGCCATTATGGAGCTGCAGCAGGAAATTGCTTATGAAAAAGCGGTGGACATGATAGGCAGGGAACTGTATGCCATGGTCGAAGGCAAAGTGGCGGATGAGGATGCTTATGTGGCGCGTACATACAAGGATGCGCCAAACGTGGACGGTTATCTGTTTATCCGTACTGCGCGGTCATTGATGAGCGGGGACTTTGTGAAAGTACGGATAACAGGTTCCCATGAATATGATTTGATAGGAGAGATTTGCGATGAATTTACCGAATAAACTGACAATGTTAAGGGTGGTTATGATTCCGTTTTTTGTGGTATTCATGCTGGTACCCATTGCGGGCGGCACGGATAAATGGATTGCACTGGCGCTGTTTATCGCCGCCAGCCTGACGGATATGCTGGACGGGCATATTGCAAGGAAATACCATTTGGTGACGAATTTTGGAAAATTCATGGATCCTTTGGCGGATAAACTGTTAGTCTGTTCGGCATTAATCTGCCTGGTGGATTTGGGGCGGATTCCTTCGTGGGTTGTCATTGTCATTATTGCGAGGGAGTTCATCATCAGCGGGTTCCGCCTGATTGCGTCGGATAATGGGGTAGTCATCGCGGCAAGTTATTGGGGGAAATTTAAAACCACGTTCCAGATGGTCATGATCTGCCTGATGATTGCCGATTTGGAACCCTTAAGGCTGCTGACGGCGGCAGTGATGTGGATTGCGTTGGCGCTGACCGTGGTTTCTCTGGTGGATTATTTAGTGAAGAATAAGAGCGTGATGAAGGAGGGATGATGGAATGACGGTAGAATTGATTTCCGTTGGAACGGAGCTGTTGTTAGGTAATATCGTGAATACGAATGCCGCGTTTTTAGCGGAAAAATGCGCGGACTTGGGGCTTGCCTGTTATTACCAGAGCGTGGTTGGGGACAATGAGGAGCGGCTTAGCGCTGTCTTAAAGGCAGCCATCGGGCGTTCGGACGTGGTAATCCTTTCGGGGGGCCTTGGTCCCACGGAAGACGACTTGACGAAAGAAGTGGCGGCAAAAGTGGCGGGCAGGGAGTTATATATGCATGAACCGTCCAAAAAGCAGATTGAGGATTTTTTTAGGCGCAGGAATATGGAACCCACGGGGAATAACTGGAAGCAGGCGATGGTGCCAAAGGGCGCCATCGTGGTGGAAAACGAAAACGGCACGGCGCCGGGCGTAATCATGGAAGCGGACGGAAAGAAAATCATTCTGCTTCCGGGCCCCCCCAACGAACTGGTTCCCATGTTTGAAAAGAGCATCATGCCTTACCTTGCGGAAGGAAATTCCACGATTTATTCCCAAACCGTGAAAATATGCGGGGTGGGTGAAAGCCGGGCGGAAACCATGGTGAAGGACTTAATTGATAAGCAGACCAATCCTACCATTGCCCCCTATGCGAAAAACTGTGAGGTACATTTCCGTGTGACGGCAAAAGCCGAGAACGAGAAGGAAGCGAAGAAGCTGTTAAAACCGGTGGTAAAGGAATTAAAGAGCCGTTTTGAAAACCATGTGTATACCACGGACGTGGATACCACGCTGGAAAAGGCGGTGGTGGACCTGCTGGCGGCGAACAAGCTGACCGTGAGTACGGTGGAATCCTGTACCGGCGGTATGCTGGCGGCAAGGATTATCAATGTTCCCGGCGTTTCGGACGTGTACAAGTCGGGTTACATTACTTATTCCAACAAGGCGAAGCGGAAAATCCTCGGCGTGAAGAAAGGGCTGTTGGAGAAAAAGGGTGCAGTCAGCGAGGAAGTCGCAAGGGAGATGGCAAAGGGAGCAGCGCTGATTTCCAAGGCAGAGGTGGCGGTGGCAGTAACGGGCGTGGCGGGTCCGGGAGGCGGCACAGAGGAAAAACCGGTAGGGCTGGTATACATTGCCTGCAATGTCTGCGGGAAGATAAAGGTGAAGAAATATAATTTTGACGGCAACCGGGCGAAAATCAGGGAAACGACGGTATCTTCCGCCCTGATTCTGATGCGTCAGTGTATTTTGGAGTATTACAGCGAAGTGGCGTTTGGCAAGAAGCTGGATGAGAATGCGGACAGACGGAAATAGGAAGTAAGCGGGTCCGAATCATCCCATGGAGGATGGAAAATGGAAAGAGCGGAACAGGATGCGGAGGGAAGATTCCGGGGAGGGATTTTCAGCGGCCGTGAGGTGCGGCAGGAACCCGGATATGGATTAAAAGCGGAAACCGCAGGGAATACGTCAGGGGTGGCCCCGGATATTCCGGCACAAAGTCCGGGACAGACTTATTATAAACATCCCCTGCTTGCGCAGTTGGAGCAGAAACAGAAAGTCGGCAGTCATGGTACCGGTGTTCCGGCAGCCGGCGTTTATTCCGGGGGGAACCTTCCTTCAGGAAGGGGAGTGCCGGACGGCCGCCCGGCGGGAAACGGTACTGTGGGAACCGGTGCTGCGGGCAGTTATCCCGCGGGCGGGTATCCTGCGGGACACCGTCCGGCAGGCGGATATTCCCCGGGAACCGGGACCATGGGAAGCCGTCCGGCAGGAAATTATCCGGTGGGGAACGGAGGCAGGGGAAACCTCGGAGGCGGAGCCTGCCGCGGTTTTATGGAAGGGCGGTGCCCGTGCGGCTGCGGAGACTGCCGGAAGCGTAAGCAGCCGAATCATACGGCATATCTTTTGGTTTTGTTTGCCGTGTTTGGCATGTTATTTGCCGCATTTTTGCTGGTGATGTTCCTATTGGTGAGCGTTGTGTCCAGACAGTCTGCCGTTTTGGACAGGGCTGCCGCGCAGTTTTCCGGGGATGAGTGGTCTTATGCCGTGCCGGATAAACAGGAACCGGCTGCACCGCTTCCCGGCGGACAGGCGAAAATACCGGAGAAGGATACGGCAGCCCATGGGGAATATTACGGGGAAATCAAGGATGCGGTCCGTACGGACCTGTCTTATTCCATCGAATGGGAGAATTATGAGTATGCGGGTAACAGCGATACGGTGATGATTTCCATAGACTATCCGGTTATCATGGGGGACGTCCCGAATTTGGGACTTTTAAACGATGCGATTGAAAGCGAAATGGAATATTTTGAGGAATATTTTGAGGAGTATTCCAAGTATATGCAGCCGGAGGAAATTTTTGCGGTTTATTCCGAAGGATTCGTGACCTATATGGACGAGAGCGTGATGAGCGTAGTGTTCCAGGAAAATATTTATACGGATTATTGGGTGGACTGCGGGTTGTTCTGCGTGAACATCGATATGGAAAACGGCATGATTTTGGATAATGGGAGCATTTTGGAAGTGGACGATGAATTTGCCGTGGACTTCCGTACAAGAAGCCGGGAGCAGAATGGGGAGACGGAAGTGCTGGAATACCTGACGGACCAGGAAGTGGCATATTACCTGAAGGACGGGAGCACGGGCATTATTTTCTATACGCCCATGGGAATGGAAATCGGGTTAAACTGCGGAGAGGAATACCTGACGGTTACGTACCAGGATTATGAGGACTATCTGTTAAAATACTGAGGGGGTATATGGTAATGGACGAAGGAATCAGGCTGTATAAGGAGCTGATTAATGATTTGGTGAATATGTCGCAAAGCTGTGCGGAGTCCGGCAGCGTGGAAAATGCCGCAGTGCGGGGAACCGACAGGGACGGGGAAATCAATGAACTGCTTGCGGGGGCTTCGCAGGAAGTCAGGAAGGCTTTGGCAGGCTATGTGCTTGGGGCTTACCAGTCTGGGATTTACGATGTGCTGGTGCATTTGGAATGGCTGCGTGAGTGCAAAGGCATGAAGATATCCGTGGAGGGGGAGGAACTGTCTGCCGGACAGTACGAGGGATTTCCCTGTGACTTCATTGGCAGGTGCAAGGGGCAGGAATGGCCGGACAAATAAAAGGAAGGGAACAGGAGCATGGTATATTTATCGCAATTCTGCTTCCCGGACAGGGAAAGGGAATATACATTTACAATGGGGCAGAAAAGGACCTGCTATGACAGTGTTTATCCTTTTTTGGTCGTATCGGAGCACAACCTGCGTATGTTGGATTTGGAACCCGTTACCATACTGTATGGAGGAAACGGCTCGGGAAAAACCACGGTGTTAAATGTGATTGCGGAAAAACTTGGGCTGGCGCGGGATACGCTGTATAACCGTTCCTGCTTTTTCGAGGATTATACGCAGATGTGCAGTTATAAAGCAAACGGGCGGATACCGGCAGGCAGCAGGATTATTACCAGCGACGACGTGTTTGATTTTATGCTGGACATACGGAGCCTGAATAACGGGATTGACCGGAAGCGGGAAGAACTGTTGGAAGATTATCTGGATACCAAATATTCCGATTTCCAAATGCGTTCGCTGGATGATTATGGGAAGCTGAAAAAAAAAATTGCGGTGCGCAAAAGCACACAGTCGCAGTATGTCCGTGAAAACCTGATGGATAATGTGCGCGAGCATTCCAACGGGGAAAGCGCCTTTTTGTATTTTACGGATCAGATTAGGGAGAACGGCTTATATTTGCTGGACGAACCGGAAAACAGCCTTTCGCCGGAAAAGCAGCAGGAGCTGTTAAAATTTTTGGAGGATTCCGCACGTTTTTTCGGGTGCCAGTTTCTGATTGCCACCCATTCGCCGTTCCTGCTTTCCATGCGGGGGGCAAAAATATACGATATGGATGAGGAAACGGTAGACGTGAAGCGGTGGACGGAACTTGCGAATGTACGGGCATACTTTGATTTCTTTATGAAATACCGGAGGGAGTTTGGGGAATAGCGGAACGGGTAGCTTTTGGATGGAATTATTTAGCGGAAATTTGGCGGGACTGATATGATGCATAACATAACGGAGTACAAGGAGAAACCGGGTGAATTTCAGATGTATTATTGCAAAACCATGGATTTGAAAAAAATATATGGAAAATAGAAGATAATTTCAATTTTTGTCGAACGGGGTGTAAGGTTTTGGAAACGAAAGATTTGGAACTGATATTAAATTCGATGCAGACGACTGGTGTTTATGTCATAAAGGAAAGTGACCACCGAATCCTGTATTTTAATAAGCGGGTAAAGGAGGTGTCGCCGAATGTTTGCTTAGGAATGGCATGTCATGAACTATGGGCGGCTTCCTGCCCGAACTGTCCCCTTTTGCAGATTGGGAATAAGAAGGAAAGCAGGTCCATCAATTATGCCAGCCCATTCGGAAATGTGGTGGAGATTGCGGCGACGAGGATACAGTGGGGAGGTGATATCCCGGCGTTTTTGATTATGATTACCCCCCATGTGGAAGTGGCAAGCTATACGTATAGCAAAATACTGCGTGCAAACCTGACAACGGACAGTTTTGAACTGATAAAGTCGGAACCCGAAGACTTGGAAATGATGAACGGGGAAAGTATGGCGGCAGGGCTGGACGACTGGTTTAACCGTTTTTTGGAGGCGGGGAATGTATTTGGCAGGGATGAGGAGCGCTTCCGCAAATTTACGGCGGCGGAGTATTTAAAGGAGGCATTAAAGAGCGGAAAGAAAATCCTTACCTGCACGTACCGCAGAAAGACTGGTAAAGGTTACCGCTGGCATACCATGGAAGTGGTTCCGGATTATGATTATACGGCAGAAAACCAAAGCATCCGCCTGTATGTGAAGGATATGCATGACATGTACCGGCACAGTCTGGAGCTGGAAGATATCAACAAGCGGAACCAGGATGTCATTAAGTCACTGGGGGAAGTCAATTATGGGATTTACCTTATCGACCTCTTTACGGGAGCCATGCATCCGGTCCGTATGCCCGCGGATTTGGAAGGTTTGGTAGAGATGGAATACATGGATTGGGACAATGTATGGGAGGAGTCCGTGCAAAGTAAGTTCCATCCGCAGTACGGACAGAAAATGCTGGATAATTATTCGTTAAAAGCCCTGCGGGAAGCGTGGGAAAAAGGCGAACAGAAAAAGGAAATGCTCTGCCAGCGGATGTTTGACCAAAGCTACCATTACGTGTCCGTCACTGCCCATTTCCACGACAGCGGCAGCCATAAGGGTTTGGTGGTTTTGGCATTCCAGGACGTGGATGAGGAAACGAGGAAGGAAATCAACCGGAATCGGAACCTGATGCGGATGGCGACCGTTATCAAATCGGGCTACAATACCATGAGTACGGTGGATTTGGAAACGGGGACATGCGAGCGCATTTATCTGAAAATGGAAGATGAGGCAGGAAGGGTGCATACCGGGAACTATGGGGAGGTTATAAAGAACGCGCTGGAACATGCCGTTTATGAGGAAGATGCGGAGCGGTTCCGTGCGGCACTTTCCCTGAAATGCCTGCGGGAAAAGGCGGAAAGCGTGGAAAATTTCGAGGAAGTGAAATGCCAGTACCGGATGAAGGGGGCGGAACTTATCTGGGTGGAGGCACAAATTTTCTTTGTCCGTCAGGCGGACAGTGTCATGGTTAATATTCTTGGGCGTGACATTACGAAGCAGAAGAAGGAAGAAGAAACCGCCGCATTGGAAAAGCGGGAACGGAATTATATCATCAACGCCATGGGCAGCCTGTTTTTCGCTTCTTATTATATTGATTTGGAAGCGAATACGTTCCGTATGATTACGCAGGTAAAGGAAGTGGGAGATGTCCTTGGCGTAGAGCAAAACTGCGAGGAAGGTTTCCGGAAATATGCCGAGCATTTCGTTCATCCGGAGGACAGACAGGAATATTTGGATAAGATGGACTGCGGAAAACTGCAGGATGTATTGGGCGGCGGGCAGCCGTTTATGGCATTGGAATACCGTAAGATTAACGCCGAAGACGGGGAATCCGAGGATTACGAATGGATACGCGCTACCGTGGTGCTTGCCGAAGGCGGAGACGGGAAGGCAAAGAAGGCGCTGTATGTGGCACAGGATGTGACGGAGAGTAAGCGCAAGGAAGAACAGGAACGCAGGATGTTAAAGGAAGCCTGTGATGCGGCTAACCATGCCAATGCCTCTAAAAGCGAATTTCTGTCGCGCATGAGCCATGACATCCGTACGCCGATGAACGCAATTATAGGGATGACATCCATAGCCGGTGCGCATTTGGATGAGCCGGAGAGGGTATCGGACTGCCTGGGTAAGATTACCGTTTCCAGCAAGCATCTGTTGTCCCTGATTAACGAAGTGCTTGATATGAGCAAGATTGAGTCGGGGAAGATTAACCTGACGGAAGAAGAATTCAGACTTTCCGATTTGGTGCAAAACCTCCTGACCATACTGCGTCCGTCCGTGGAAGCGAAGCGGCACGGACTGGAATTCCATATCCGCAATGTGGAGCATGAGGACGTGATAGGGGATGAAATGCGGTTACAGCAGGTCTTAATTAATATACTTGGCAACTCCGTGAAATATACACCGGAAGGCGGACACCTGCAGTTGGAATTGACGGAGAAAAAATCGTCCATGGTGGAATACGGCTGTTACGAGTTTGTTATCAGTGACGACGGGATGGGAATGACACCGGAATACGTGGAGCGTATTTTTGAACCGTTCAGCCGTGCGGAGGATTCCAGAATCAGCAAAATCGAGGGAACGGGTCTCGGTATGGCGATTGCCTTAAACATTGCCCGGAAAATGAGCGGGGATATTCATGTGGAGAGTAAGGTAAACGAGGGTTCCAAATTTACCGTGACCGTTTATCTGAAGAAACAGGACAGGGAAATGCCGGATACAGGACGGCTTTTGGCACTCCCGGTATTGGTGGTGGATGACGACCGTTTGGCCTGTGAGGCGGCATGTGCGGTACTGGATGACATTGGAATGCGCAGCGAATGGGTGCTGGGCGGCAGGGAAGCGGTGACGCGCGTGGTCCGTGCCCATGAGGAAGCGGAAGATTTCTTTGCGGTGATTTTGGACTGGAAGATGCCGGATATGGACGGTTTGGAGACGGCAAGACAGATACGCAGGGCGGTAGGGGATGATGTTCCGATTATTATCCTTTCCGCTTACGATTGGAGCAGTGTGGAAACCGAAGCGCGCCAGGCAGGCGTGAACGGGTTTATATCCAAGCCCCTGTTCAAGTCCCGTCTGGTGTACCTGCTAAAACAGCTTGCGGATGATGAGGCGGCGGAGGATGATGTTCCGGATGGGGCGGATGCGGAACAGGATTTTAGCGGACGCAGGATTCTGCTGGTGGAAGACAATGAAATCAACCGTGAAATTGCGGAGGAAGTCATCGGTGATTTCGGCGTGACGGTGGAAACTGCCGTGGACGGGAAACAGGCAGTGGATAAATTCCTGGAAATGGGTGCCTGGTATTATGACCTGATTTTCATGGATGTGCAGATGCCTGTGATGAACGGGTACGAAGCCACGAAGGCAATACGCGCATCCGGGCAGGAAGATGCGGTGGAAATACCCATCGTGGCGATGACCGCCAATGCGTTTGCGGAAGACGTGACGGCGAGCCGGAAGGCGGGGATGAGCGAGCATATAACCAAACCTTTGGACATCGGCCAGCTTAAGGCTTGCATGGGGTACTGGCTCGACAAAAATAAAAGAAGGAAAAAATAAAAAAGGAAAAAATAAAAAATCCCGTATACAGGCGGAAGACGCGGCATATGGGATTCTTTATTTTTTATTTCATCCTTTCTCTGTTTCCCCTTATCGTTTGATGTCGTAATTCATGTTCATCAGGTTGCGGATGCTTTGGGCATCGTCGGTGATATTGGCGTCTCCGTGGATGGTATGTTTGATGACGCTGCTTGCCACCGCGAAGTTTACCATATCCATGGCGCGGTAATTATGCATGATGGCGTAAATCAGGCCGCTGGCGAAAGCGTCTCCGCCGCCCACACGGTCGAGGATGTTAAAGGTAAAAAGCCGGCTTTCAAATGTATGTCCCTCGTACCACATGAATGCTTTCAGGCTGTTTTCGCTTCCGCTGTGTGCGTAACGGACATGGCGGGCGATGCATTTGAGGTTAGGGTAGCGGTCCACGAAGCGGTGGAATATTTCATCCTGCTGTTCGTAGGTGGGCTGCAGCGGGACGCCGTCCTTGAAGTCGCCTTTGCCATGGTCCGCTTCGTCTTTCCAAAGGTGGTAAGGCTCGATGCCCAGCAGTACGTCCACATACGGCAGGCATTGGGTACAAAAGTCCCTTGCTTCTTCCCAGCTCCAAAGGGCGCTGCGGAAATTTCCGTCAAAACTTACGGTCAGCCCCTTTTCGTTTGCCGCCTTTAGGCAGTCCATGATGAGCTTCTGGCAGTTGGGGGAAAGCGCCGGCGTGATACCGCTTAAGTGGAGCCAGTCAAAGCCTTCCAACAGGGCGTAGATATCCACTTTGTCAAAATCATATTCCGTGATGGCGCTGTTTTTGCGGTCGTAAGTCACTTTGCTGGCACGGATGCCGTACCCGGTTTCCAAATAGTAGGTGCCGAGACGGTGGGTCGGCGTTTCTTCCGGCGTACTGAGGATAACGGGCGTGCAGTGTACGTCATTGCTCCGCAGCATACGGATGGCGCTTTTGCCCAGGCTGTTATTGGGAACCACACTGAAAAACGTGCTGTCAACGCCCAGGTTCGCCAATGCCAGCGCAATGTTTGCCTCGCTCCCTCCGTAACTTGCCTCGAAATTGTTCGCCATGCGGATTTTCGCATAATTGGGCGGCGTCAGCCGGAGCATGATTTCGCCGATGGTGATGAATTTCTGGGGGCTTTTGTTGTTTTGTAATAAGGGATTGAAATGTTCCATAGGGTGAGTCTCCTTATTTGTTTTTGCATATTTACGGGTTCGTGAATCTGATGGTTTTATTATAACAAAAGCATATTGGAAAAACAAGGATGGCGCTGCCGGAACAAAAAGTTCCGGATGAAAAAAATCCCTAATTGTAAAAAAGAGGGAAAAGCAGTATAATAAAAATGGTATTTTATAAAAAGAGGAGTAAAAATAAGGAAAAATGAAGAAAATGATACCAAAACTTTATGCCGTATGCGCGGCATGTGTCGTACTTCTTTTTCTGTATATATCGGCTGTGTGCGGAAACGAAGTGATGGAAAAAAGGGAGAAGGGCGGTTACCGCTGTCTGACGGAATACGAAACGGAAAGGGTGGCAGATAAGAATGCCCCTGCCGGCATCCGGAATGAATATGTAATTCGGATTACGGAAATGCCTCCCGAAGGCGCAAGCCTGGTGTTTTATACGCTCCACCAGAAAGTGGAAATATCCGTGGACGGGGAATTGGTATACCGTCTATGCCCGTCGACCCTGAATCCTTTTGGAAAGACGCCGGGCAGTAACTGGAACTGGATTCCGGTTTACCGGTCGGATATCGGAAAGGAAATCAAGGTTACGCTGATTCCCGCATACGAAAATACGGTGGACATCGTCCCGGAATTTTATTTCGGTTCCCGTATCGACATATGGGGGAAACTGCTGATGCGCAGCACGGTTCCTTTCCTGCTGAGTGCGGTTGCCATGATGATTGGAATCGGGTTTATTGTATTTACCCTATATAATTACCAAAAGAAAGATGTGGATAAGAGCCTGCTTTTGCTTGGGATTTTTTCTCTGATTATCGGGCTTTGGAAACTGTCGGACATGGAAGCGATGGTGCTGGTGTTCCCGTTTTCCTTATCCCTTGCCTACATGCCGTTTGTCATGCTGCTTTTGGCAGTGGTGCCTTTTGTATTGTATGTGCGGGAATTGTTTTCCACGAGGGACAGTAAGATTTGGGATATTCCCTGTGTGGCGAGCATTGCGGTCATTCTGCTTTCGGTGGTAATGCAGATGTTTGGCATTGCGGATTTGCGTCAGGCGGTATGGATGAATCATGCGGTGATGATAAGCCTGATTGTCATTATGATTTCAATGCTTGTATATGAACTGCGGAAAGTAGGATGGAACAGCAGGATAAAGGTACTGGTGGTCTGCCTGGCTTTCTGTATGGTGGGATATATCATAGATGTGGCGATTTATTACCTGTCCAACGGGGCTTCCATGATGGTACTGGGGATGTTGGGTTTTTTGATTTACATTGTAGTGCTCGGCATCCGTTCCGTGCAGGACATGAGGAAGTTAATCAGTATCGGGATGCAGGCAAGGCATTATGAACAGATGGCGTACCATGACCAGTTGACCGGGCTGTATAACCGGACCGCTTATGCGGCGGATACGGGAGCGGAGGATTTTGAGCCGGAGCAGTACATTGTGGTGATGTTTGACTTGAACGACCTGAAAAAATGCAACGATACCCGCGGACATGAGAAGGGCGACCGGTATATTGTCACCAGCGCGAAAAAGATTCAGGAGACGTTTGGGGAATTGGGGAAATGTTACCGCATGGGCGGGGATGAATTCTGCGTACTGTTAAAAGGCGTTACGATCAGCGACTGCAAGAAGCAGGTGCAGCGCCTGAAAGACAGCGTGGAAAAAATCAACCGGAAGGAGCCGGAGGAATTCCCCATACGGATTGCCTGCGGCTATGAGTTGTATGACAAACGGATTGATTACGATTTGGGAGATACGCTGCGGCGTGCGGACAAGATGATGTACCATGAGAAATTCATGATGAAACAGGAAGCGTTAAAGCAGCAGACGGGATAACAGGACCATGGCGAAAACAGGCAGGGGACGGAAGCCGTCGGAAAAAGGAAGATGGGAATGACAATGGGAAAAGGTAAGACAGGATGATGCATGGAGAAGGACATTGGTTTGTACGGTATGTGGGCAGCGGCCGTTTCTTCTCTTTTGCCGTACCGAAGGAAGAAGACGGCGCAGCGGTAACGGGAATTGCGCCGAAGGCATTTTTAAGCTGCAAAACCCTGCGGAAGCTGGAAATACCGGATGGCGTGGTACGGATTGGTGATTGGGCGTTTGCCCATATGCAGAATCTGGAAGAACTGGTACTTCCCTTTTCCGGTATGGAATGCGGGAAGAAAGTATTTTTGGACTGCAGGCGGTTAAGGAAAATAACGGTGAGGGGATGTACGGCAAAGAATCAGGGACTGCCGTATTTCCTGGCATCCGCGGTAACGGTAATGGAAAAGGACGCCTTACTCCGGCCGGAGTTTGCAGGGGATGAACGGACCCACGGGGAATGGATGGGACAGTACGACAGGGCGTTGGCGGATTATTTGGAGGCACCCGATGAGGAAGGTTTTGAGCCGGTTTTCATCGGGTGGTTCCATGTGGAGGATATGGACGAGCAGATCCCGAAATACGTGGAGGGAAAGCGGAAGGATAAGATAAGACTGGCACTGCAGCGGCTCCGTTATCCGGATTACCTGGACGAAACCATGGAGGAGAGACTGCGGGGATACCTGGCGGGGCAAATGCGCGAACGGGACGTGCCGGCGGGGAAGGGCGGGCTGCTGACCGACGTGGTTTGCGACAGGGATTGGGAATACTGCCGCCAGGTCGTTTACCTTAAGATTCTTAAGGAAAGCGGGTGTTTGGATTGGGAGGAAATCCGGCTTCTGATGGAGGGGCTTGGCGGGACGAATCCGGAAATGATGCGGTATCTTTTGGAATGCCTGGACGGGGAACGTGCGGGGGAGGATTTTTTTGGCGGATTGGAGTTGTAGATGGCGATGAAAAAGCTGGTCATAGGAATCTTGGCGCATGTGGATGCGGGCAAAACCACCCTTTCGGAAGCGGTGCTCTATCATGGGGGAAGTATCCGTAAGATGGGAAGAGTGGACAACAAAGACGCTTTTTTGGATACTTATGCGCTGGAGCGCGACAGGGGAATTACGATTTTTTCCAAGCAGGCGTTGTTCCGACTGGGGGATATTCAGGTAACGCTCTTGGATACGCCGGGGCATGTGGATTTTTCCGCAGAGATGGAACGGACATTGCAGGTGCTCGATTATGCCGTACTGGTGATAAACGGCGCGGACGGCATACAGGGGCATACCCGGACGCTTTGGCGGCTGCTGGCGGAATACGGCGTTCCCGTTTTCCTGTTCATCAATAAAATGGACCAGCTTAAGGCGGGGAAAGAAATGCTGCTTCAGCAGCTTAAGCAGCGGCTCCACGGGGAGTGTACGGATTTTACCCATACCGACACGGAAGAATTTTATGAAAACGTGGCGGTGGCGGATGAACGGACGCTGGAGATTTTCCTGGAAAACGGTTCGGTAGGGGAGGAGGAAATCCAAAGGCTGGTCCGCAGACGGAAGATTTTCCCCTGCTTTTTCGGTTCCGCGTTAAAAAACGAGGGCGTTGGGGAGTTTCTGCAGGGGCTTTGCCGTTTTGTACAGGTTCCGGTTTACGGGGAGGAATTTGCCGCGAAAGTGTTTAAAATCGGCAGGGATGCCCAGGGAAACCGTCTGACTTTTTTAAAAGTAACGGGCGGGACGCTGCGGACGAAAGCGGCGTTACGGGGCAGGACCGGAACGGAAGAATGGGAGGAAAAAATCCATCAGATCCGCATTTATTCCGGGGAAAAATACAATGCCGCAGAGGAAGTGTCCGCAGGGGATGTCTGTGCGGTGCTCGGTCTGTCGAAGACCTATGCGGGGGAAGGGCTGGGCGCGGAAAAAGAAGGTTTCCTTCCGGTCTTGGAGCCGGTGATGACCTACCGGATGATTTTGCCGGAGGGGCTTGACGCGTCCTTGTTTTTGCCGAAACTGCGGCAGCTTGAGGAGGAGGAGCCCCTTTTGCATATCGTATGGGACGAGGAACGAAAAGAAATACAGGCAAAAATCATGGGGGAAGTGCAGACCGAGGTACTTGGGAGTATGATTCAGGAGCGGTTCGGGATAATGGTTGGATTCGGGACCGGCAATATCGTCTATAAGGAAACCATTGCCGGAAGCGTGGAGGGCGTGGGACATTTTGAGCCTTTGCGCCATTATGCGGAAGTGCACCTGCTGCTGGAAGCGGCGGAACCGGGATGCGGGTTAAAATTTGCCGCAGACTGCAGCGAGGATGAACTGGACCGGAACTGGCAGCGGCTGGTGCTGACCCATTTGGAGGAAAAGGAGCATAAGGGGGTATTAACGGGAGCACCCATCACGGATATGCGGATTACGCTGGTGGCAGGGCGTGCCCACCAAAAGCATACGGAAGGCGGGGATTTCAGACAGGCAACTTACCGGGCGCTGCGGCAGGGATTAATGGAAGCGCAGTCCGTGCTGCTGGAGCCTTATTATGATTTCCGGCTGGAAGTGCCGGAAGGAATGACAGGACGCGCCATGACGGACATGGAAAAGCGTTCCGCCGTTTTCGGGCTGCCTGCGGCGGAAAACGGTATGACGGTACTGTGCGGGAAAGTGCCGGCGGTTGCCATGCTGGATTACCAAAAAGAGCTTGCCGCCTATACAAGAGGAGTGGGGAAACTCTCCTGTACTTTCCGGGGATACGAACCGTGCCACAATGCACAGGAGGTCGTGGAAAGTACCGGATATGAGCCGGAGCGGGATTTGGAGAACCCCTCCGGCTCGGTATTCTGCGCCCATGGCGCCGGTTTTGTGGTGGAGTGGGACCGGGTAAAGGAATACATGCATGTGGAAAGCCCTTTTCCAAACGGACCGGGGATTGCGCCGGGCTGGGGAACGGAGCCGGAAGACGGAACGAAACAGGGAGCCAAAGCAGGAATACCAGACAGGAAAAGGCGGCAGGAAGAAGGGAAAGCATGGCTCGGCACGGAGGAAGTGGACGCCATTTTGGATAAAGCCTGCCACGCCAACCGGAAAAAGGCGGCAAAACATCCTGCAGGACAAAAGGAAAACCGGTCTGCGGCGACGTATCATTACGGCAGACTGCAGAAGACACAGGAAAAATCTTTGCGGCAGGAAAAATCTCTGCGGCAGGAAGAATTCCTGCGGCAGGAAGAATTCCTGCTTGTGGACGGTTACAACATCATCCATGCATGGGAAGATTTGCGGGAGCTTGCCGCCATAAATATTGACGGGGCGCGCGGAAAGCTGATGGACATCCTCTGCAACTACCAGGGTGTGCGCGGTATTCATCTCATCGTGGTATTTGACGCCTACCGGGTCCAGGGGCATGAGACGGAAATCCTGGATTACCACAACATCCATGTGGTCTACACAAAGGAAGCGGAAACGGCGGACCAGTACATCGAGAAATTTGCCCACGAGAACGGAAGGCGGGCAAAAGTGACGGTGGCGACATCGGACGGCATGGAGCAGATTATCATAAGGGGGCAGGGATGCACGCTGATTTCCGCAAGGGAATTTAGGGAGGAAGTAAAACGGGCAGGGGAGGAATCATACCGGGGATATGTGGAAAAGCAAAAGGAAGGAAAGCAGTATCTGCTGGATGCGGAAACGGCAGACCGCATGAAAGGGGAAGTCGGCAAAAACGTGCCAGAAAGACACGGGAAAACGGAACCTTGACTTTCCGCGGGGAAGGGGAACCGCTAACCGGAAAAGAACGGTAACCGGCAATCGCCAAGTATCCGCACAAGTGCGGCTGCTTGGCCCGTTGCCCGCAGGAATAAGAAACCCGAAACGGGAAGGAAGGGGCAAAAGGGATGGAAAATGGAATGGACAGGCATGGCAAGCAGGGAACCCACAAAAATCCGTCGGCGGAGCAGCATGACGGAATTCCCTATTTTACTTCCATGGAAGACGCGCTGTCCTCACTGTTTGGGGACGGGGTGGAAATTGCGCAGACAAGGCGGATTGCGGGGGGAGACAGTAACGAGGCGTATGGGCTGACGCTGACGGATGGGACGGACCTGTTTATGAAAGCCAATACAAAGGGCAATGCCCCTCTTTTTGCCGCGGAAGCGGTAGGGCTGTCCGCCATTGCCAGAACGGGAACCATTGGGACACCGCGTATTCTTTGCAGCGGGATGGACGGGAAAGGAACGGGATATTCGTTCCTGCTTATGGAATGGATTGCGGGGGAGCGCCGGATTCCTGACTATTGGGAGACCTTTGCACGTCAGTTGGCCGCCATGCACGGGGCGGATGCATCGGATTTGGTGGCGGGAGGGAAATACGGCTTTGTGTGTGATAATTATATCGGCAGGGGCAGGCAGATAAATACCGCAAAGGACGGTTGGATTGCATTTTTCCGCGACTGCCGTCTGGAACCGCAGTTCCGGAAAGCGTCCGGCTATTTTGACCGGGAGGGGAGAAGGAAGGTGGCGAAACTGCTGGACCGGTTAGGCGATATCCTTGTGGAGCCAAAGTCCCCATCGCTGCTGCACGGGGATTTATGGTCGGGAAACGTGGTCACGGGAAAGGACGGCAGGGCGTGGCTCATCGACCCTGCGGTTTCCGTGGGACATGCGGAAGCGGATATTGCCATGACGGAACTGTTCGGCGGTTTTCCACAGGCTTTTTATGATGTTTACCGGAAAGCCGCACCCATGCAGGAGGGATATGCGGGACGCCGTGACTGTTATAACCTTTACCATTTGTTAAACCATTTAAATATATTCGGAAAGACGTATTTGGGAGCGGTGGAACGGATTCTTTGGGGGTATGTCCGGTAAATGTGCCGTGCTGGGTAAAATGGGAATCGTAATATACACATATGGATAAGCCTTGAATTACAAAATATTCTATGCTATTATCAATGATGGGATGAGTGTATTTTTGGTGGTACAGTATACGGTAGCAATGATAACGAATCGGAGATTGCTTGAATTGGTTACGGTTCATCTGAAAGAAAGTGTTAGCCCTCATTTTTGACCGGTGGAAATGGAAACATGGATAGGGGAGGGTAGTCGGCATGACTCTAATGCAAAAGGTGGAAAAATTAGTGCGTTACTGCGGACAGTATCAATCGCATGGTTTTATGATGGATGAAAGGAATACGGATGCGGAGTTTCATATTGAACTGCCGGAAGAAAAGGAAATCCGTGATAGAATAGATAATATTAATATAATTGTATTGACGGGGGAGGCGGGGGACGGAAAATCTCGTATTTTACGCAATATCGGAAGCCTGCTGGTGGAAAAGGGATTTTCCAAGCCGTGCAGTGATTTTTCGGCATTAGCGGAGCAGGATAAACAGGAGTTGATCCGGCGTTTAAGGAACGTGGCGGACGGAACCAGTAAGGAGCGGCTGGTGGTTTCTGCCAATGTGGGTGTATTTACCCAGGCAGTCATTCAATATGATTTTGGACTCATGGAGGAATTGACGAAAGAGCGGGAGGATATCCACATTTGGAATTTTGAAAAACGTAATTTAGCTGAAAAGCAGGAAGTTTTTTATCACATCATGAAAGAGTTTTTAGGGTACGGGGATAAGTCGGAGCAGGATTGCGCCGGTTTATCCTGTCCTTGTTACGGAAAATGCGTTTACAGGGAAAATATAGAAAAATTATTATCCCCTTCCGGTTTGGAAGGAATGCGGACAATTTGCAATGCGGTTTATTTGACGGGCGGGCATATCACGTTCCGGGAACTGCTATCGCTTTTGGCGTATGCGGTTACTTTTGGCGAGGACTGCGCGGAACGGCGGGAAAGGGCAGGACGGCAGGAAGATTTGGAGAATGTTTTCTATTACAATATTTTCCGGGAAAATAACGATATTTTACTGGAGAAGATATCCCGTATGGATCCGGCATTGAAAAGGGGAGAATACCCGGATTGCGTAAAAACCAAAGAGGAATATGTGAAATACCGGAGAAAACGTTATTTTGAAGGGGCGGAAAACCAATACGGAATGTTAAATGTGGATTACCTGCCGGAATTTTATGATGTTTTGGAATATATGAATACCCGGCCGTTTCATTATGATACGGTACAGGACAGACATCCCACGCTGCAGATGCTTAAGAAAGGAATCGGCAGAATGGGAAACCGGGGAAAAAGCGATATTGGGTTAGTGGTGACGGATACGCCGCTGATTTTGGGTAATAAAATCCGGACGGAATTTATGGTAATGCAGGACATCGGCATGATTTGGCACCGGTATGATATTCAGATTGGAAGTGTAAATCAGCCTTCGGATCACATGTGGAATAAATTTTATCTAAGCTACCTTGCCCGAAAAAAAGACGGGAGCCGGAAATTAATCAGCCTGTTGATTGATTACAGGCAGTTCCGGTATTTGATGATGTTCAGCCAGGATTATTATTTGAACCGGAATGAACTGACCGTGGAAGAATATGCGGTCCATACTTTTTTCCACAAAATACTGGAAGAAAAAGAGGATGCCTACGATTCCATTGTCATCCGTTTTGATGAGAAAACGGAGAAAATGTGCGATTTTTCCCTTACGGTGCATTCCCATGAAGATTTTTTCACGGGAGAGCAGACGCGTACGGTACGGATCAGGAAAGAGGATTAAGATGCAGAAGGATAAGGCAAGCGAAGGGTTGGCGGCATATGTGGGGATATCTGCCCCGGAAACGCCCAAATATCTGCTGACGAATAATTTTTTGTTGGACTATTTTCAACAGACGGGGGAAAACGGTAAACGATATGATTTTGAGACATTTGCAAAAAACGGGGTTCTGTATACGGAAGACGACCAAAACCGGGAAAAACTGAAGGAATCCTTCAATGTTTTTTTAAAACGGTATTTGGGTACGCAGGTGATTCAGGAAGAAAATAAAAAAATCAATACAAAAACGAAGCATTATTACTTTCCGATGACACAGGATATGCTGACGGAAAGCGCTCCGACATTGCGTCATCTGCTGTTTCATTTGCAGAATTATGATAAAAAATTTGATTTTACTGCCATGAGGGAGAAATTGGCTGTTTATGTTTTTGGCGGAAATGCAGGATTAAGCCAAATCCTGAAAATTTTATTCCAGGAACAGGATGGGAAAGTTAAATATGCGGAAAGGATGAGTTATGATGCTACAAATACGTTCTGGGGGAAGTTGAACGATTCGGAACAGACTCGGATGAGGAATTTAGGCAGGCAGTTAAATACGGATTTGGATACATTGTTGACACATAAGTACTTTTGCAAACTTGACTTTTACCGAAGGTATCATTATTTATCCGTCCTTCTCACCAGTTATGTGATTCAATATATTGTGCGCAGGAAAAGTAACAGTGCCTTTTTGTTATGCAAAGGAGGCATCCAGGATGTCAGACTGGAAGGAAATATACATAGGGCTTGTTACAATAATTATGCGGGAATCCGTAGTTTATTTCCGGATCTGATGCAGACATATTACTGCGATGCCGTCAGAAAGGAAATGGGCGAGGAAGAAAAGATAAAAATCCGTACGGAAGCCGGACGCGCGTATATCAAAGAACGGGAATTTAACGAGTTTGCGGTTGAGGTGATGGGAAGGAAGCAGCGCAGCGATAACGAACTGGAGTTTGGGGAAATTGTGAAAGCGTTTCATTTACAGGAAGGGGAGGATAAGGTAACGGTGGAAGAATTTGTGCTCCGGTACATTAACCTGACAAAAAGCAGGACCGGTTCCACTTTAAACAAAATGTCTTCCGTCCTGCCCACCAGTGGAAAACAAATCGGAATGGTTTATCCGGATAATAATGCCAGGCAAAAATACTTTGCCATGTCCGGCTCTTTAGCGGAATTTTATGTTCGTCTTTATTTGGCAATCAAAGAGCGGAAATATGATTATTTGGATAATTTTTTGGAGTTTCTTTATGATAGATACCGTATTGTAATCGTAAAATCCAAAGAAAACGAGAGAGCGGTAAAGAGTGTAAAACCGAAACTGTCCGCGTTTGATTATTCCAAAAATAAAGCGGTGTTTATTGACACCCTAAATAACGCGAATTGCCTGATCAAGCTGTCAGACAGTGGCTATGTGGTTACATTGCCGGAGGAAAAGGGGGGATTGAAGTTAGTATGATGGATATTTATCAATGTTTTGTCTCATATCTTAAAGAATACATTTCCATACTGACAAAGGGCAGGGAGGAATTTTTCCTGTCTTTATGTGATATCGAGGAAGAACTTCTGCAGAAAATCCAAATTCCAAATCATACGGAATACCAAATTGTCATTATCAAAAATAAGGACTATTCCGAAGCGGTCAGATTAAGAAATGACGCGGGTGTAAAAAAAATCGTATTGTTGTCAGGGGAAGGGATTAAACAGATTGATTCCCTAAAAGACTTTAACGAATATCCGTTATTAAGCGGCAAGCGGGAAGAAGTGTTGGATTGTTTGTCAAAAGCGCTTAATGTTAAGTTGGAAAGAGATATCAGGAATTTTTTGGAAACGATATTGGAGCAGGATGAAATTTCCCTGTGGGAATTACTGCGTTATTTGCTGCCATGCATGAATGAGCGCAATATGATACAGCCGGTTAAGCTGAATGAGAATCTGCCGGAGCTGGGAATATGGAAAAGCAGATCCCAGGAAGTACTGAAAAAGGGAAAAATTCGCAGAATGATGCGTTTATCCAAATATGATATCGTGGAAAAACGTCTGACAAAGGCGGTCATGAATCATGAAATAGAAAATCAGAGTTGGGAGAAAGCCATTTCTAACGGGCTATACAGCGGAGATCTTTCAAAAATTTTTATAAAATTAGACTACGAAGATATGGAGAAGCATTTAAAAAACGCGCCAAAGGATAAGAGCATGAACGTTGCGGAAACCGATTCTTCCGCAGCGGATGTGGTCTATGGTTTTTCTTATGAGTATAAAATAAGGGAGTATGTGAAAGAAGAAATTTCCGTTTTGGAAGAAGAATGGCTGAAGGAAAGAGAAAAGGATAATTTCGATTTTGATTTAAAATGGGAAGATTATTCCTGGAACCGGGACGATGAGAGCCGTTACCGGGAACAGATGGAAGAAATAAAATCCGGGATTAGAAATAAGAACCTTCCGCCGGATAAAAGGGAAGAATTGATACAAAAGGTGGATGCGCTGGAACAGTCGTTTTTGGAAGCATGGGACGGGGTTTTGGAAGCCACCCCGATATGCCTGCATACCTTCTGTAAGCGGGCGGAAGGGTATACGGACCGGTATTTTGAACTGCTGGCATATATACTGACGGATGAAAAAGTCCGGCATTTTGCTGCGCCGGAACCGGATTTGATTCCGCGTCTGCAGTGCTTGTTTTGTAATATGGAAGATTCCTGCATCGTTATGCCTTTTTTCCATCCGGTTTGTGTCTTTTATTACATGGGTATCAAAAAAATGTTTGAATTTATTTTGGACAGTCAGGATGAAAGCGGTATCGGCAGGGTAAAGGATTCCATCCAAACCGCTTTACTGAAAAAACTCGGTATGCAGTTCCCGGTGGAATTTATGAAAATGGGCGGGATTTATGCTTTGGATTACAATACGGTATGGCAAAGTAAAGAAGTAAAGTTTTCCAATATAGAAAATGGAATTGTTTATTCCGTTTTGGATTTTGTCATTATTCAAAAACAAATCCTGGATTATATCAGAAAACATCCGCTGTTAACGGAAATAACCGTCGCCCTGGTGGATATCAGCGATTTGGGAGGTTTGACTTCGCTGGTACAGAAAATTCGGAAGATTGCCATGGGAAATGTCTGTAATGTGGCGAGGATAACGTTTTTGGTTTTGACGGTAAAAGAGGAGGAGTTTAAGCAGAAACTATCGCGGATGTGGGATACTGCCAGTACAAACGGATTGATTCAGTTCCGCTTTGGAAGGACGAATTACCTAAACGAAAATAAATATGATATGGAGAAGATTGCGGGCGAAGCGGATATGGTGGTTCTTGCAGACAGCTCCATCCTGTACCGTACGCCGAGGGCGGTATCCGTAAAGCAGAACCAAACTGTGGTTTGGAATCAGTTGGAAGGATTCCGGCTGGATCAGCAGGTCGAATATTTTTTCCGCGTTGGAAAAACGTATATCCCGTATTTATGGGATACTTTGCAGTATATTACGGATAATGGCGCGGAAGGGCTGTGGATATGGAAAAGCAGGGAAATTGACAATGGGATTTTGGATTTTATAAAAAAACAGGTATCACGGAATCCGGAGAAAACCATTGTGGCTTTGAGTTCAAATGAACATATACTTTCGGATATTTATCAAAATGATTATATCCAGGCGCATAAACGCAAACACAATGGAAAAAGCATTATGATACTGAATTTTGACAGTAAAAATACAGCGCGCCGCCTTCCGGTAACGGGAGAACCCAGGATAGGATATTCGGTCAGGGAATTTTATCAGGATTCGTTAGGGGCTGGTGATATTACAAAGGAAATTCTGCCGGATGCCGAGGATATCTATTTGGAAATTTGGTATGTGCCGGATGGGTTCCGCTGCAAATGCGGGATAATGGGAGAAGATACGGAGGAAAAGGAGGAAGATTGGAAACAGCGGTGTAAAATGTGGCTGGACTGGCAGATGAACCGCTTTTTCAGGGAAGTAAATGTCCTTAGCATGTATTTTTATGAATCATGGCTGGACCAATGGTTTGAAAAGACCCACAGTCTGCCGGCGGTGCTTATGGTGGAAAAACTATGCAGGGGAAACAGTATGAAACTGGAATTTGAAGACGGGCAGGAATGTGACGGCAGGGAGGACGAAGGGACGGAAGGAGACTGCATGGAAGCGGTGAAAATCCATGAAATGCTCCGTTTTGTGGAGAAAAAGTCCGTGGTTGACGAGCGGGCAGTCCTGCAGTTCAGGGAACGGTATGGCGGGGATATGTTAGACAGAGTATTGAATTGCGGGAATGTGGAAGACCTGCTAAAGAAAGAAGAACGTGAAAAATTATATGAGATACAAAATAAGATAAAGGGGGATTAACCATGGAAAAGAATACGGAAGATGTTTTGGAAGAAACGAAAGGGAAAATTATTTTTGTCAATTCCTTTAAAGGAGGGGCAGGAAAAACGACTTTGTCTTAAAGTTACTGTATCAGTGCCCTGTTCGATGCATTGCCTTGGAAAAACAGGGAAAAATATACCAATGTCATTTACATGGATTTGGATATTTTGGGAACCGGTACCAGCTATTTGTTTGACGATAAATATACAAAAGAAAAAAAGTACTTTAATCTGACGAAGAATGCGGTTAAGATCCCCCTTCATTTAAAGGATGGTGTCAGGAAGGAATTTCTGTATGCGGCTTTTTTGGAGCCGGGATTAAAAAACAGTTCCTCATATGGGGAACCGCATTTTATTAATCATCAGAATATAGCGCAGACAACGTTGAAAGAAAATGTACTTTCATTTATTAAGCAAAAATTTAGTGAGGTACCGGAAACACTGTTGGTATTGGATTGTGCGCCGGGATTTTCTGATTTTGAACAGGAAATTCTTTTGGAATGTTATAAAATGGTAAAAAAGGATGTTTTGGGTGTACAGGAGGATTATGTGACGACATTGGATCATGCCCATATTCATAAATGCGTACAGTGTTTGGAAGACAGCGTGAATGGGTTTAAGAAATTGTCATCGGAGAGAACGATGAATATTATAATAAATGATGTGCAGAATTATGACGGATGGCTGAAAGACAAAACGAAAGATGCAGATGAAGAATGGAACAGGATTAAAGAGGAGGTATTGAAACAGCTAGAAAAAGCGGACGCAAAGATATGGCGTTGGAGATATTCGGAAAATGTTGCGATGAGTTCCGTATATTTAAATGGTGAAAAAGTGGAAAATCATCCGGAAGACTATTTATTTACCGGTGAAAAGTTTAAAGAAATATAGTAAGAGGGGATGGGATGCGTAGCATGGAAATCAATGACACGGAAATGTATGATTATTTTGAAAAGCTGTTGTATGAAGGGAAGAATAAAAACGGTTTAAAAGAAGCATGGAAAAAAGAGATTTCGCCGCAGGAATATGGGCTGACGGAGAAAAACATACATTCCATATTAGGATCGAAAGAACTGCTCTATGGAAAGGAAGATGCCAAACGTCAGATCTGCCTGTTGGAAGGTATGCAGAAATTCCTGCATGAATATGTTGGAATTGAGGGACTTGAGGAGTTATTGGTTAATAATTACGGAACTATTGAAAACAGTATATTTTTTGAACATGATGCCTGCGGCAATCCGGTGAATATCAGGGAACATGCAAAGCATCAGATGAAAAATGCATTTTTGGGATCTGTTTTGCTGCTTGAATTCGACTTGTTAAAGAATGTCTCCGAGACTGTTTACCAGGCAAAAGGAAGCGCCGCAAGATATTTATTATCCCAGGCAGAGCAGTTATATTTGGAGAAAAACGGGAAAAGGGCGGAAATTGGCAGCGAAGATTATAGACAGAAGATTTTGGATAGGTTGGAAGGTTGGTCCTATAAAATATTTATGGTCAGTTCTATGCTGCATGATATTGGTTATCCATTGGAATTTTATTTGCGTTCTGCCCAAACATTAGCGGATTACCCGCCGTATTTAAAGATTTTATCCCCAACCGTAAAGGCGGAATTTGCAGAAATAAAGGCACTTCTTTTGGAAAGCCAGCTTTTTAGACAGGTAGACCATAAGGAGATTAAGGAAAAATATGCGGTGAATAATCATGGCGTGTTATCCGCCGTCAGTCTTCTGATGCATTTTTATTACGGCGGTAAGATTTATTCCATGAATACGGAAGACAGGTGCATCATAGAAATGTCGGCGATTGCAATTTACCGGCATACGGACAGATTTCAAAACGGGTTCCGGATGGTTTACCAGGAAGATCCGATTTCCTATATGGTAAGGCTTTGTGACGATCTGCAGGAATGGAACCGGTTCCGGTTATTGATTAATGATAAGCATAATTACCTCCAATGTTCCAATTGCGGAAAAATTCTTTTGGAGGAAGAACGCGAGTACCAGTGCACCGGGTGCGACTGTAAATATGAAAAAATTACGCAGATTAATAACCGGAAAGTAAATTATATTTGTTTATGTGACAGTTTATCCATAGAAACAGTGGGGGGACATATTAAAATAACTTTTTCCTTTGACCTGATGAAACAATTGGAAATCCTTTTGGATGATTATACGGCGGTGATAAAGAGCCGAGGGGATTTGGGAAAAGTGGAAAATTTATTGAAGGATCAAAGTATGGTTCCGGCAATTGAAATTGATTATTTTTTATCCAATAATCCGGTTTGTATCATTGAGAAAATGATAATGAATGGCAGTAAATCGTGGGATGCTGCGGATAAACGGATAAGTGAATGGCTGGAAAAACAGGGGGAAGGAAAGAAGAAGGATTATTTAAAAGCATTTTACCGTGATTTTTTGGAGAAAAGGGGGGAAAATCCTTTTGGGAAAGAAGTGGAAAATAATGTCCTTTGTTATGAAACCGAGGTACAGGATTATGTAAAGAAAAATTACGGAGAAATTTATAGTATTTATAATGCATTAAAAAATTAAAACGGGGAGAAAACAAAAGAAATATGTAAATATTAGATGTATGGTGGACCGATAGGAACCATAATAGATTTTGTTTTCGCTGGAAAAAATACAGTGTTTGACAAAAACCTGCCCTGGTGTTATGTTTGGAAACAGACAGTAGCATTTTTTGATAAAAGAATTGGAATTTGGAAAAATCCGTTCCAAATTCCGGGTTCGGATAGGAGGTTTCCCATGTAATACGGTATGGCTTGTCATGCTGCCCGTGGAAGAAAAGCAAAAGAGGAAGATACGGTTTAACCTGCAGGCAACGGCAGGTGCCGGTATTTTCTGTTATCTATTGTGTTTGCCGTGAAAGATATTCCTTCATGGCATTTTTTATGCATAGCCCCGTGCAGGGAAAGTATGCCGCTAAGGCGGCGCACAGAGTTCAATTGCACACGGGCACCCAAAGGAAGGATGCCGGCGAAGCTGGCAGGTGTCCGGCGCGCGCGGACTGCATAAAAATGCACCGGATGGAATGGAGGAATGATTTTATGGAGCAGATTTATAAATATCCGCGTACCCGCCACCTGGAGGGTTCCAGGAAACAGGCGGGGGACGAGGATTTGAAAAATGTACCGTTTGGGGAAATCAAGGGAAAATACCTGGTTTTAGAGGAAAAGGTGGACGGTGCGAACTGCGGTATCAGTTTCGGCGCGGACGGAAAGATGTACCTGCAAAGCCGGGGGCATTTCCTAAGCGGCGGATACGGGGAGCGGCAGTTTGACCTCTTTAAGACATGGGCGGGCTGCCTGGAGGAACGGCTGCGCCGCCTGCTGAAAGACCGGTATATCATGTACGGGGAATGGCTGTATGAGGAAATTCTTTTCCACGGAAAAACGCCGGGAATTTCTGGCGGCTGCCCCGTTTATCCGTTCCGTGCGGGTGCTTGCACAGGGGTATTTTGAACATCCGCAGGATATTGCAAAATGGATGGGACCGAGCCTTTTTATTTCAGGGGAACCGGAACACAGCTTCCTTTTGCAGTGCGAAAAAGGCGGCGCGGCGCCGGAAACGGCAGTCCGGCAGACCGACCTGACGGGAGTGATGGAAGGGATTTACATTAAGGTGGAAGACGGGGATTATGTGATCGGACGCCTGAAATTTGTGCGGGCTTCTTTCCTAAACACCATCCTCGATTCGGAAAGCCACTGGATGGACCGCCCCATCATCGCAAACTGTCTGGCGGACGGGGTAAATCTTTTTGCGGCAGGGGAAGGAGGCGAGGATGTTGGACGGGAATGTTTTGGAAAAAATCCGTGACGGCGGGTTTTCGTTTCCGCTGCTTACGGGGGAATATCAGGAGCTCTCCAAATTAAAGGGAGTGCCGCAGAACCCGGATTACCATGCCGAGGGGGATGTGTTTTGCCATACGCAGATGGTGTGCGGGAAACTGGTAAAGCTGCCGGACTGGCAGAAGCTGGGACGGGAAGAACAGGAACTACTGTTTTTGGCGGCCGCATTCCATGACATCGGAAAAATTTCCTGTACGAAACAGCAAGACGGGAAATGGGTTTCCCCGAAGCATACCGTCCGCGGGGAAAAGGAATTCCGCCGGATGGCGTACCGGGAAGGCGCACGGTACGGGCTGTCATTCCGCCAAAGGGAGACGGTGGCAAAGCTCATCCGTTACCATGGGCTGCCGGTATGGTTTTGGACAAAAAAAGACCGGATTTTAACCTGTTGGAAGCGGCGGAGTGCGTGCCGCTTCGGCTGCTGTTCCTGCTTTCCTTTGCGGATGTGCAGGGGAGGGAGGCGGATTTGGCCGGCGGGCTTTCAGGGCAGGTGGAGCTGTTTGCGGATTATGCAAAGGAACTGGACGTGTGGGAACATCCGTATGCGTTTTCCGGCGCTTATACCAAATTCCGGTATTTCCAGAAAGAAAGCCTGTGGCAGGGAACCGACCTGTATGACGGATTGGAATTTGACGTAACCGTCATGTCAGGGCTGCCCCTGTCCGGCAAGGATACCTGGATTGGAAAAAACGGCGGGAATCTGCCCGTGGTTTCCCTGGATGATATCCGTGCGGAAATGGGCATCCCGCCCGCGAAAGGATCCGGCAGGGTTGTGCAGGAGGCGCTGGGGCGCGCCAGGGATTTTCTGCGGAAGAAGGAGCCGTTTATTTGGAACGCCACGAATACCGTGCAGGAGACAAGGCAGAAACTGGTGCGGCTCTTTGCCGGATATGGCGCCCGGGTGCATTTGGTTTATCTGGAGGTGCCTTATGGGGAACTGCTTGCAAGAAACCGGAAAAGGGAACGCCATATCCCGGAGCCCGTTTTGGAGGACATGATACGGAAACTGGAAATCCCGGCGCCCTGGGAGGCGTATGAAGTAAAATGGGTTACGGAGTGAGCGCTATTGTTCACTCCGTGACCGGTAACGGGTGAGTAACTATTTCTGAACGGAAAGTGTCCCAAATATTGACATAAATTTGAACGCTTGATAGAATAAGAATATAAGTGAAAATCAATTTGCTAAACATAGGAGGAAACAGGTATGTATCATTGCCATCTTCATTTTTATCTGATGGGGCATCCTTGCAGGGCATTTGAGGTAATAAAGGAAATGCCGCCGCTTGGGTGTTTTACGCATGAATTTTCCGAAGGTGAGAAACCGGATGATGCATTGACGGCACGGGCAGATGTGATTTTGCTCCACTTACAGGGGATGGACGGTAAGGAAATCCTGCGGAAACTGGCTTTTGACGGGAACGGGAAAAAGGAGCTTATTCTGCTTGCGGACAAAGAACAAACGGAGATTTTGGCGGAAGGATTTGCGGACGGAAGTTTATGGAAACATGTGTTGCCGGACGGCGGGATGCCTATGGACGCACGGCCGTTTGACATATGGACGCTGCCCATGTCGGAAGGGGAAATCCGGTTCCGGTTTTTAAGATGGCAGAAGGAGTGTAAAAAAGATAAGGATGCCTGGCAGACGGGGCATTATTTGGAGGCGGCCATTGATAACTCCCCGAACCTTATCTGGTTTAAGGATAAAAACGGGATACATGAAAAAGTAAATAACAGTTTTTGCAAAACGGTTAATAAGACCAAACAGCAGGTGGAAGGCAGAGGACACGCATATATTTGGGATGTGGAGCATGACGACCCTGCCTGCATAGAATCGGAGCGGGAGGTGATGAGTAAAAAGAAAACTTTCGTATCCGAGGAAATCATTGAGACCGGGGAAGGGCTGCGGACGCTTATGACTTATAAGTCCCCGCTGTATGATTTGGACGGGGATGTGATGGGAACCGTGGGCATCGCCATCGACGTGACGCAGGAGCGTGCTTATGAGAGGGAAATCATCCAAAAGAATCAGATGATGGAAACGGTTTTTACTTCCATGGACTGCGGGGTGCTTTGTCATTCCTGTGACGGGTCGCACATTTTAAGCGTCAACAGGGCGGCGCTTAAGATTTTGGGATACGCTTCCAGGGAAGAATTGGAGGAAAAAGGATTTGACATGTTTGCCGCTTCCGTGTTGGAGGAAGATAGGGAGAAGCTGGAAACCTGTGTTGCGGAACTGGTTAAAGCAGGGGACAGTGTCAGCGTGGAATACCGTATCCGCCATCAGGACGGGGAACTTTTGCATGTAATGGGGAACATCAAGCTCCTGGAGGAAAACGGGGAATTGTTTTTCCAGCGGTTCCTTTTGGATGTCACGGCGCAGAAAATGCAGGAAAAGAAGAACCAGATGCGGCAAATGGAGCTGATTCAGGCATTGAGCATCGATTATAACCTTGTCTGTTCCTTTGACCTCGATACGGGGCTGGGGATGACGGTCCGCAATGATGACGGACAGGGAAAAGCGTTTGTCCCTGCGTTCCAAGGGGAAATTTCTTTGGAAGACAGTATGGAATGTTATATCAGCGGGTTTGTGCATGAGGATGACAGGGATTTGATGCGGCAGGCATTTTCCGGCGACGGAATCAGGAAGGAATTGGAAGAAAAGAAATCTTTTTATATGAATTACCGTATGATTAAAGACGGTGAAATGAAATATTACCAAACGAAGGTAGTGCGTGCCGGCGCATGGGAGGAAAGCAGGGGCATTGTCCTTGGCTGCCACAGTGTGGATGAGGAAACCCGCAGCGAAATGGTGAAGAAAAGCCTGCTGGAAGACGCGCTGATGCAGGCGAACCGGGCAAGCAGGGCAAAAAGCGTCTTTTTGTCCAATATGTCCCATGATATCCGCACGCCGATGAATGCCATTGTTGGTTTTACAACGCTTGCCATTTCCCATATCGACAATAGGGATCAGGTGGAGGAGTACTTAAAAAAGATAAAGACATCGGGGGATCATCTGCTTAGCCTGATTAACGATGTTTTGGATATGAGCCGTATCGAAAGCGGCAAAATCCATTTGGAGGAAAAACTTTGCAGCCTGCCGGAAATCCTTCACGGTCTTTGTAATATTTTACAGGCGGATATCCATGCCAAGCAGTTGGAACTGCGCGTCGATACCGTGGATGTGTTTGACGAGGAAATTTACTGTGATAAGCTGCGGTTAAACCAGGTGCTTTTGAATTTGGTGAGCAATTCCGTGAAATATACGGGCGCGGGAGGCATTATTAATATCCGTATTACGGAAAAGGCGGGGGCGCCTGCCGGGTATGCCAATTTTGAGTTCAGCATTAAGGATAACGGCATCGGTATGAGCAAAGAGTTTGTGGAGCATATTTTTGAACCCTTTGAGCGGGAAGAAAATACCACCATCAGCGGAATCCAGGGAACCGGGCTGGGAATGGCGATTACCAAGAATATTGTGGACATGATGAACGGTGCCATCGGTGTAAAAAGCGAGCAGGGTGTCGGCTCGGAATTTACGGTTTCCTTTATGTTCCGTCTGCATACCGATGCAAAGGAGCCCCAGGAGATACCGGAACTGAAAAACTGCAGGGCTTTGGTGGTGGACGATGATTATGACACATGTGACAGTGTGTCCTACATGCTGCAGCAGATAGGGATGCATGCGGAGTGGACTTTATCGGGGAAAGAGGCGGTACTGCGCAACCATCAGGCGGTGACAAGGGAAAACAATTACCATGCTTATATCATCGACTGGCTGCTGCCGGACATGAACGGAATTGAAGTGACCAGAAGGATACGTAAGGAAATGGGGGATGAAGTACCCGTAATCATCCTGACGGCATACGACTGGTCGGATATCGAGGAAGAAGCAAAGGAAGCCGGCGTTACGGCATTTTGCAGCAAACCGCTGTTTTTATCCGAGTTAAGGAACTGCCTGCTTTCCATTATACATAAAGATAAGGAAGAAAAAGAGGACGGCGGCGGACAGCCGGTAAAATTCCGTGCCGGACGCATCCTGTTGGCGGAGGATGTGGAAATGAACCAGGAGATTGCGACGGCGATTTTAGGCGATGCGGGGTTCACCGTGGAGATTGCGGAAAACGGGCAGGCTGCCGTGGATATGCTGGAGAAATCCGAACCCGGATATTACCAGTTGGTGCTGATGGATATCCAAATGCCGGTCATGAACGGGTATGAGGCGGCAAAGAAAATCCGTATGCTGACGAACCGGAAACTGGCATCCATACCGATTATCGCCATGACGGCAAATGCCTTTGAAGAAGACAAACAGGAAGCCCTGAAATGCGGAATGAACGGACATATTGCAAAGCCCATTGACGTGGATAATCTGTTCGATACGCTGGGTAGGATTCTGCGGAACGGTGCGTAACTGCACAATGGAAAAGTATTTGAAATGTGGGGCATAGCGGCTGCTATGCCCCATATTAGGAGGGAAACAGGGAGGAAAAGGAATATGGAATGGAAGAAAGGAAAAAGGATATTAGCCCTTTGGACGGCGCTTGTGTGCCTGACGGGAAGTCTGACAGGATGCGGTGCAAACGGGACGCCGGATGCCGGACAGGATGCCGTGGCAGAAAGCGGAGCCGGCACGGTGCAGGCGGGAACGGACAGTGACGGAACGGGGGCAGCGGATACCGCGGCACGGGACACGGAAGGAGCCGCAGGAAAAGAAGGCGCCACGGAAGCGGAAAATGCAGAGGAAAAAGAAAGCGCGGCGGAAGGCGGCGGGAGTCTGGGAATGACTCTGCCGCCGTTAAACATGCCGGATGACAAGTACCGTACCTTTTATGAGGTATTTGTGTATTCTTTCTATGACAGCGACGGGGACGGCATCGGGGACCTGAAAGGGCTGACGCAGAAGCTGGATTACATCAATGACGGGGATGATGCCACGGATACCGACCTTGGATGCAACGGGATATGGCTGATGCCGATTATGCCTTCCACGACTTACCATAAGTATGATGTGACGGATTATTACGGGATTGATGAGCAGTACGGGACGATGGAGGACTTTGATGCTTTCATGGCGGAGTGCAAGAAAAGGGATATTCATGTGATACTGGATTTGGTGCTAAACCATACTTCTTCCTCCCACCCTTGGTTTATCGCGGCATGTGATTACCTCAAACAGTTGGAGGACGGGCAGGAGCCGGATGCCGGGGCGTGTCCTTACGTGGAGTATTATAACTTTTCCAGGGAAAAAGGCGCGGGATACTGTGAACTGGACGGCACATGGTATTACGAAGCCCGGTTTTGGAGCGAAATGCCGGATTTAAACCTGGGAAATGAAAAGGTAAGGGAGGAAATAGGGGAAATCGTGGATTTTTGGCTGGCAAAGGGCGTGGACGGTTTCCGGCTGGACGCGGCGAAGGAGTATTATTCGGGAACGGTGGATGCCAATGTGGAAGTGTTGGAATGGTTTAACGGCATGGTGAAGGAAAAGAAGGAGGACGCTTACCTTGTGGCGGAAGTCTGGGCGGATATGGAGACTTATGCGGCGTATTACGGAAGCGGCATAGACAGTGTCTTTAATTTTGCGTTTGCGGATTACAACGGCATCATTGCCAATGCGGTGAAAGGTACGGCGCCCGCTTCCGGCTTCGGAAAGGCGCTATGTGAATGCGAGGAGAAATTTGCTTCCTATAATGAAAATTATGTGGACGCCCCTTTTTACACAAATCATGATTTGAGCCGGAGCGCCGGATATTACGCGGGGGATGAGCCGGAGCGTCAGGTGAAGATGGCAGGCGGCATGAATCTAATGATGGGCGGCTGCGCCTTCGTGTATTACGGGGAAGAACTTGGCATGAAAGGTTCCGGTAAGGACGAAAATAAACGCGCGCCCATGTATTGGAGCAAGGATGCCGCGGCGGAAGGCATGTGCCGCGGACCGCAGGATATGGATGAGGTGCGGATGGTATATGACAGCCTGGAGGAACAGGAGGCAGATAAAGCCTCGATTTACCAATATTATAAGGACGCCATACGGCTGCGGAATACTTACCCCGAAATTGCAAGGGGAAAAACGGAGTTTTTGGAGGAAAAATCCGACGACCAGGTCTGCGTGATGAAAAAAGTGTATGAAGGCTCGGAAATCCTGCTGCTTATCAATGTTTCGGAAGGGGAGAAGAAAGTGGATGTAGCGGGACTTACCTTAAACGGAAAAGAAGCGGACGGGAACTGGCAGGCAGTGTGTGACTGGACGGATTCTGCACAGACCGGAAGATGGATATTCTGCGGCAGGCTGCTGACCGGGGAAGAACAGGCGGTCATGAGCGGGACGGAAGTAACCATGCCGCCGTATTCGGTTCTTTTGTTCCGGTAAAGAAAACGGAAAACAAAAAGGAGAAGATGGGATGTACCGGAATTATATCTTTGACCTGTACGGAACCCTGCTGGATATCCGTACGGATGAGGAACAGGAGGGGCTTTGGGACGAAATGGCGCTCTTTTACGGGAAGGAAGGGGCTGTTTATACACCGGAAGCATTAAAAACGGCATATGGGGATGCCTGCCGGAAGGAGGAAGAACGCCTGCGGGAAGAAACGGGGTTTGTGTATCCCGAAATCGAAATCGGGCAAGTGTTTTTGAATCTGTTTTCCCAAAAAGGAGCGGAGGCGGGGACGGAGTTGGTTTCCGCTCTTGCCCGCCGGTTCAGGGAACGGTCCAGGGAGTACATGAGGCTTTATGACGGGACGGAGCCGCTTTTACGGAAACTGCGGGAGGGAGGGAAACGCATTTACCTCCTGTCCAATGCCCAGCGGCTGTTCACGGCGCCGGAAATCGCGGCAGCCGGAATCGGGGGATACTTTGACGACATATTCCTTTCGTCCGACTTCGGGATGAAAAAGCCGGAAAAAGCATATATGGAAACGCTGCTGAAAAAACACGGACTAAAGAGGGAAGAATGCCTGATGGTCGGGAACGAAGCGGAGAGCGATCTTGCGGTGGCACAAAAGTGCGGTGTGGACGGGCTGCTTGTTTCGGACGGGCATTTCCCAAAGGAACCGTTTGCCCTGTAACGGACTGCTTACGTTTACCGGCCCGTCCGGTTGGAAAGAGGGCGGAATATGGTCATCCTTCCGGTCCAGCCGATGATGCGGACAAGGATGATTCCGGTGAAAATCCCTATGCTGTCGATGGCGACGTCCCGTTTTGAGGGGCCGCGTCCTGCCACAAAAGACTGATGGTATTCATCCAGCCCGGCAAAAGCGACGCAGAATAACCCTGCCACCAGCATCAGGGAGAAACCGCGGACACGGTAGACATAGAGCGGGAATGCCACCGATACCGCCAAAATAAAGTATTCCGTAATATGTCCGAGTTTGCGGACATAGTAATGAATCCGGTTGGCATAATGCTTAATCTGTTCGGAAGAAAAATCTTTGTCAAACAGCCGGTCGGCGGTGGTAACGATTCCCGTGCTGACCCGGTAGCTTAACTGTCCGCTGGTGACGCCGTCCTGCGCGGACAGGCGGAAAATCATGTACATGACGAAAATGGCAGGTACGAAGGAAAGCGGTTTTAAAACGAAACGCAGTGTCTTTTTTATAAATAAAAGAAAATATTTCATGATTTACCTCATTTTGTTTTTCTGGTTTATTCCCGCTGAAGGTTTGATGGACTGTTGCTTGCAGCGGGGTTTTTGGCTTTTTGGGAGAACCGGCTCTTTCATTTGTTATTGGTAGTATACACTTTTTGCGGATGGATGTAAAACGGTTCATAAAAAATTAAGTTTCTGATGGCATTTATGATATACGGCAGAGAGGGAATCCACACATAGTCCACAAAGGAAAAGTAACAGTTCAGCCTGAAATGTTATGTTGATGGGCGGACGCACGGGAGGGAGTTT
>CAJUMD010000018.1 GCA_910587275.1 uncultured Kineothrix sp. | reverse complement strand
GGCGCCTGCTGCCGGGCGTCTCTCCCTATATCCCGTGTACGGCGTTCATCTGACAGCCATTTGTTACTATCTTGGGTGACACTTCCTTCATACGCCGAAACCTGTATTCACGTCCCATAGGTGAAAATGACACAGGAACATCTTTCTTTACGGCATTTCCCGTCAAACTTTCCATCACAATCCTAAGCGGAATCTCTTGCGTAAACCTGAATAAAGATTTTTTTCTCCATTTCGGAACCAGCCATTCCTCCTCACGTAATGCGGATTCCAAGCTGCCTTCCCGTATTCCGAGTACTAACGGTAAGGTTGGCGGACAGGACTTTCTTCCTAAGAAAATGCAGAATTTTGGTTGCCGCAGCGCATTTTCAAGCATCTGTAAGAATCCGGAATCCTCCCATTCTAAGCCCACCAGAAAAATGGCATCGTTTAAATAAGCCCTGCTGGAAAGATTTGTATTTAATTTTTCTCCCATCTGCGTAATATGGAAATCATCCAATTTGGTACCCGGTAAATCAATCCTAACACCAAAATTCAGTTCTGCCAGATCATCCAATGATTCATTCCTTTTTCTTCCCAATGCAGCCGCCAGCATTCCTATTATCCCACTCTTAGTTGGCATATAATCCGTCTCACGGCGGTCGTAAAAAGAACCGGACCCCCACGACTGAAGTGGGGCACTAAGTCTAAGCAACAATGTATACAAGGTATCACTTCCCTTCTGCACAGTACTGTCCAATCCCAGTTCCGATTTCATCCAAAAGTTCTGCAAAATTTATTTTAACAGCAAAATCCCCGTCTTCCGCCCCTACAATCCATGCTTTCTGCGGCACATTAACAAAATTCCCGTACACTTCTTTCGCATAAGAAATAAATGCTTTTTTCGATTCCCCGACATATCCGCCCTGGGAAGTCACAGGTTTTTCAAATGCCCCCACAAGGTTTACCGACTGGTCTTCCCGAAACGTTACATATACCATATCCGGCAGCGTCCTGTTTGCAAATGGATTTTGTCTTCCAGTGGGCATAGAGCGGACAAAGGACTCCGCAAATCCTTTCACAGCCAGCTTCAGTTCATCCGGCTGTAACGTCTGTGCCAACTCCCTGATATTTAAGGTTGCATACCGGTATAGCGTGGATGAGTTAAATTCAACCGTACCGATATGTCCTGCTCCCGAATCATCTTCGGGGGTACAATCATCCACCGCCGTAAAATAATCATACTCATTCGCAATCGTATGCGTTGAAATACTATGCGCCACCTGTGCTGCCGCATCAAAATTTAAACTCGGATTACTTGCCGCCATCCGCCCAAATAAAAGGATATCCACACTCGGATTTTCTTTTAAGGCATGTTCCACACGGCTCTTAAGTACTTTCTCTTTTTCCTTTTTTCCCGAAGTATCATTCTCATATTCCACTGCCAATTTGGCAAGACTGTCAATTTGCAGGGAACTCACAAAAAACAGCACATCTTTCTTGGACTCATCCGCTTTTACATCTCCTACCGCTAAAATCCGGGAAGCCATTTTTCCAGCCGATTCCTTATCGATATCCGGATGCTCCATGCAAATTTTATCCGTAACAAGATCTTTCATTTTCCTTGTACGGTACCCCACCCATTCTGATGAAAAAAGGTCTTTAAACATTAACCTCATTGCACGTTTCCATGCCTGGGATGAAACCCTTGCCCGGAGGGTACCTCCATACACCGCCGTCTTTGGACTTCCTGTGTCATCCCGGTTTACACAACTTGGCGGCACCGTTTGAAGTACGTGGAAATCAACATATAAATTTTTGTTCATGATATATCCTCCTCTGTTTCCTTCTTTCCTTTTTCCAAATAAAAATCCTGTCCCCATCTTAAATTCACCCGCTTTTTTCCGTCTGCATACTGGAAGTCATACAAATCAGCAGCCAGCGCTTCATAATCGATGGAAATTCCTTTGCTCCGTAATAACTGTATTAAACTCTTTAAATGGTAAAATGCCTCTTTCATATCTATCGATGTGGCAAAGGCCTGTAATCTCTGCAAAGCCCGCTTGTCCGCATTTGCATCGTCTGATGTTTTCGCCATCTTCGCCAGCGCCCTTCCGATACTTCCGCCTTCTTTTACATGCATCGGTCTGTCTTTCCAATCAAATCCCTGCTGATGCATGGCATACAGGGTAAGAGCCATGTAACATGACCATTCTTCTCTTGTGGCAATCCCACTTTCACTCATAAATTCCTGTGGCATATCCAATAAGACCATTCCGAAAAGCTGCGGCAGTTCCCCCGGCTCATGTCCTATACCACGCCGCAAATCCGCCATCATTGCTTTACCCGCCCCCCGTTCTTCTTCTGCCTGAAGCATTCGTATCTTCTTTCCCACAAAACGGCTGATTTCTGATTTTTTTCCCATTTTCCCTCCATGTGTACACATTTTTTGTGCCTTTCTTTAACTTTTATCCTTTCCGGCAGGTTCCGCCACCTTAGGATAAATCCTTTTTAATTCCCTGAAATAAGCATTCATTGACTGCGGAACAGATAACAATTTACCGTCTTCCTCCCTATGTACATAAATATTCATATTTCTCATCGACACATAATCCTCCACTGTCTGTTTTGCATAATGATACGATTTCTCCTCCCATTCCGCCATTTTTTCCCCGCGGCTGCTTTCCATCGGACGGATACTTGCCAGCCATGCGCGGAAAGCGCTGTCTATATGGCAATAATATGTGCGGATTAATGTATCCTTTACCTTTGCCTTGCCATCACTTCCACCGTAAAGAAGCCCTCCTACGTTTGACGAAAAATGCTTCAATGCGCCTGTGGCAACTGCTTGGCATTTCCCGACTTCATCCACCACGGAACCAATCCATTCCTGTCCCAACTCTGACAGTAATTCCGCCGACAGCATAAGCGTATCATTGACGCAATCCCCATATGTATATTTCATTTTATCCCCATATACCATTCCGAG
Source organism: uncultured Kineothrix sp. (assembly GCA_910587275.1). Classification (GTDB taxonomy): domain Bacteria; phylum Bacillota; class Clostridia; order Lachnospirales; family Lachnospiraceae; genus Kineothrix. Next base: position 37,004 of record CAJUMD010000018.1, on the reverse strand, counting down.
CATCCGAAATGTAAGCAGCGTATTTGAATCCAAGATTTTTTCTTTCTTAAGTTTCTTAAGCCATTGAACAATTCCCGGAATATGCCCGGCGTTTTCCATATCCATTAATGTCGGAAATTCTTCCCATGCATGAATTGCGGATTGGTGCACCTTAGGAATATATACTTTCCGTTCTGCCTTTTTATCCGCTTTACTTTCCTTCCAAAGAGTCATCGGTTCATTAAAATCATCCTCCACGGAATAGAAATCACCGCCAAGCGCACGAAACCCAATGACAAATCCGTCCTTTTTCTTCAACATAATACGCCTGGATTGAATCGTGTATAATTCCGGCAGATTATCCGGCGGGGCAATTTCCCGCCCCTGCTCTACATGTGCTTCCTGCTCCCATACCGGTTTTGGCATCTTCCAAATATTGCCCCCGCTTTTTAAGGGACACAAATTCAACATCAAAATCCGGAATAAATTATCGCCATTCACCATTACAAATCCAAGCTGCCCAAGTCTTCCGGTTCCCACCGGCTGCTTCGTACCCGGCGCATTTTTGTCCGCTTTTATATTTACTCCGTATGCATTTAAGAAAATCAGCCATCTTGCCGCTTCCGCATAACTGATGCGCTCCAGCTTCTCACCCTCTGCCATACTGAAATGATGTTTCGTTGCTTTGTTATTACTCTCTTTCATGTTCCCGAGCAGGCATTCCACTCCATAATCCGTCCCATACTGTAAATCATTTACCTGATAAAACGGTGTTTCGGAATGGAACAGCCAAAACTTATTCCTATATGCCTCCAAACATTGTTTCACCGCCGCTTCCGGGAACTTTCCCCTGTTCCAGTAATTTTCCCAACGTTCCATTACGGTATCTTCATCGGAATCATTCTCCCCAGATATTTCCTCTTTTTCCCCGTTCTCATCATAACGGTAAAAGACCGTTTGTGCGGCAGCCAGCAATAACCTTAACAAAGCTGCATCCTGCACCGGCATTTCACCCGCCAGGTCTGTGTACTCGTGCGCATGAAGCACCGCATCCAGCAAAGAAACTTCCTTTTGCTCCATAGATATGGTACTGACTTTTATCCAAGGTTCTTCCAACAGATTAAACTCTTTTTCCTGCATCGCTTTCCTCCTTCCGTTCATATTCCAACCCTTTTTCGAAACTATAAGACAGCAGGTATCCGTTCAACTCCGCACGGTTATTCTTATCCAGCAGGAGAACCAACTCCCCCTGTATCCATGGAGACTGCTGCCATTCTGCCAATTCCCTGCGGTTACTGTCTTCCAATTCCTTTATTGTCCGGTCTATATTCCACCGCGTACTAAAGATATGCGGAAGCCGTAACCTCTGCATGGCAATCTTCTTTCCATATGCGCTGTCAGGCATTCTCTGTGCGGAAAAACCTTCCGTGCCCGTTTCTTCCACAAATAAAATAGTTCCATCCTCCCCCTTCTTCATCAACAGCACTTCAATCGATGATTCCCCGTCCCTGACACACGCTTCTGATAATTTTTCCTCAGAATTTTCAGGGTTACAAAGCAGCTCATCCATGCTTCTTTTCGGCTTTGGTTCCATCATCAGATAATAATCTGCACGTTCCCGCTTTCTCTGCATCTCTTGCTTATATTTTTCCAAAGCACGATTATATGGCTCCCCTTCCAGCCCTAAATCGTTTTCCTGTTCATACACCGCCTGTACCAAATCGGGAATTTCTTCCGGTATTTTTATCTCATCGGTAAGTATTTTGTTGGTCCTTATCAAAAGATAGTCGCCATACACCGCCCTGCTGCCGGAATCATAGTCTTCTCCATCTTCCCCCAATATGATACACTCAGAATTCCGTAAACCTGCCGGTCTCGAATAACCCCCGTTTTTTCCATCCCGTATATGCCTGTGTAATCTTCCAATTCTCTGAAGCAGCAAATCCATTGGGCATAGCTGTGTAACCATGATATCCGCATCGTAATCCAAGGACTGCTCGAGAACCTGTGTCCCTATTAAAACCAGTCTTTTCCTATCCCCATCCCCCGAGTGCTTACCCATTTTTTTTAGGAGTATTTCTTCTTTCTTTATACGGTCCGGCATGGTAAATTGGGCATGGTACAGGATGATATTAACATTTGCCATGGATTCCCTGCATTTTATATAAATTTCCTGTGCACTTTTTACCGTGTTTGCTATCACACAGGCACAGCCCCCTTCCCTTAAACGCTGCTCCAATAAATCTATCATTTCCTGCACGGAACCTACCCTGTTTATTTTTACCCTTTTCTGCCGCACCGTCTGCACGATTTTCTCCTGGTTAATACATTCTCCGTCCGTCCACGTCAAAAGCGGATACGCATTGTTTTTTTCCCAATCCTTTTTTGCATATTTAATTTCCTGTTTCCTTTTTTTCAGATAAAATTTGGAATATGCTTTTGCATAACATTCCACTAAATCCCTGCGCCGTCGTACCGGAAGCGTCGCAGACAAAAGAATAACGGGTACGCCATACGCCGCCATCCACTGTAACGCCCGGTCCAAATATTCATTCATATATGCGTCATACGCATGGCATTCATCAATAATAATCACTTTTCCGGCAAGTCCAATATGTCTTAACATAAAATGTTTACGCCGTAAAGCAGCCATCAGAAATTGGTCTACGGTACCTATTACAAAATTTGACAAAAGAATTTTTTTATTTCCCTGAAACCATGGATGTACGCTTATCCCCTCCTGACCGGCTTCCCCATTTCCAATATATGATTTGCTTTCCATCAGCAGCCTGTTATACTGATTATTGAACTGCGCAGCCCCGTGCGCTAAACCGATTACTGCATCGGCTTCCTCCGAAACCTGTTTTTCCCATTCCAGGAAACGCCCAAAAAGCCCGTTGCTGGTCGCCTGCGTGGGCAGTCCGAAAAAAATACCGCCTTCGTCTTTTCTTGACGCTAATACTTCCGCCGCTCCCAAAGCAGCTTCCGTCTTTCCCACCCCCATTTGGGCTTCCAGGATAAAAATTCCCGGATTTCCACAGGAATTGACTACATTTAACATATAGTCCTGTACTTCATTTGGCTCAAATCCAAACCGTTCCCGAAATATTTTCCGATCCATAAAATTAATTTCCGAACCCCAAAGGTCAGGAAATGACAGTTTTCTCCACGCGCTTTGGACTCTTTCAGGATAAATACTTCCATCCCCATAATTGTCAATGGGAATCAGCGGAAAATAAGTTGTATTGCTCGCTATCCAATCCGCAATGATCAGGAGACCTGTAAGCAATACCTGCGCTTCCAGCGTGATATCCGGCAATTCGCCAACGGATTCCATCCCTGACAGCTTCAGTGCCTGGTCTACCATTTCTTCCCATGCATTTTTCCATATTTGTTTTACGTCCTCATCCTTCTCCACGCCAAAAAAATTAACCGGATACCTTTTTATTAAATCCGTTTCCCCGATGAGGGAACAAATATCTCCCGGTTTCCCGTGATGGGAACCTACAACCACCGCCACCCTTTCGCTGATTCCAAAGCCTTCCCCCTCATTTTGCAGTATCCACTGTCCGGCATAGGCATGGGGCGTTTTTCCCGGCTCCCTGTATTCCCTATTCACTATAAACCCTTGACTGGTTATTTCCTCATATTTACCGGCGCACGATTTTGTAATAACACTCTGAAAATACGAAGTTGCTTTCCCAATATCATGGACAGCCGCCAAAAATACCGACAACGCCAAAAACTGTTTATAACTCATGCCTGCCGCGTGATAAACGGATTTTGGAACCCACTTTGCCACCAGCTTTCCCATAATTCCTGCCGTATCCGTTAAATGCATCCACAAAGGCAGCCATAATTCTTCCGTATCCGGGCACGTTTTCGCCATTAAAACATGATTTTCTGTCACTTATTCCACCATTCCCCTTCCGACAGGCATTTCCGACACCATTCATTTGTTTTTCTTTACATAATATCACATATTTTGCCTTTCGAAAATATTTATTGGAAAAATTTTCTTTCATCCTGCCTTCCCCCCTCGTCATCATATCCATAGCCCCTCCCAAAACGCAGCATCTTCTTCATCTTCCCCTACTCCGCCCCCATGCACCCCCTTGGCACCCATACTTCCACTGCAAGGGCTGCGCATAGAAAAAGGAATGAAAGTCTGTTCCCCACCAAACTTCCATTCCCATTATAAACCTTTCCCTGTCCCATAAAACGGTCTGTCACACAAACCGCCCCTTTTTCTTCCATACCCCCGCTTACCGCAAAGCGTCATACACCCGCAATATCTCCCCCACGCTCCAGGCCTGGGCAAAACACCCTTTGGAAGATACCGGATTTCCCCCGTCGTAAATCTCCGGCAGCTGCCCGATACAGCCTTCCCGCAGGGCGGCGTCCATGACTTCCAACTGTCTGCGTACACATGCTTTTGCTTCCTCCGTATACCCGTTTACTTTCAAATACGCCAGATAATACCCTCCCAGCGGGAACACCCACACCGTCCCCTGATGGTAAGCAAGATCCCGCTCTAACTGCTTTCCGCCGTAAAAAGCATGGAATTCCTTATCCTGCGGGCTTAACGTCCGCAGACCGTATGGGGTGTACAGCTCGCGGAACACCACTTCCACCACCTGTCTCTCCCTCTCCGGGGAAAGAACCGAAAACGGAAGGGATACCGCCCATATCTGGTTACAGCGGATTTGACCGTCCGCTTCCGTACCGGACAGCACATCCTTTAAACAGCCTGCCCCGTCATTCCAGAATTTCGCCCCAAAGCTCTCCTTCACCCGTTCCGCCATCCGTCCATAGTCCTTACCGTCCCCGGCGCCGAACGGAGCAAATTCTTCCATGATGCGAAGCGCGTTATACCAATAAGCATTGATTTCCACCGGCTTTCCGTGCCGGGGCGTGGGCAGGATATCGCCTACCCGTACATCCATCCACGTCACCTGGTCATAACCGCTCCCCGCCGTAATCAATCCGTCTTCGTCCATTTTGATTCCGTAATCCGTCCCTTTTTCATACCATTCCACAATTTCCGCCATGGTACCGTAAGCGCTTTTTACGAAATCGCCGTCTTTCGTTTTCCCGTAATATTCATACACTGCCAAAACAAACAACAGCGCCGCATCCACCGTATTATACCTTGCCGCATTGCTTCCCTCCGGGAACAGGTTGGGCATCAGCCCTTTTTGGCAATATGCCATAAATGTCTGTAAGATGCTCTTTGCCGTCCCGTACTGTCCGGTCGCCAGACAGCATCCGCTTACGGCAATCATCGTATCCCTGCCCCAATCCTCAAAAAAGGGAAATCCTGCCAAAATCGTTTTCTTTCCCGTCGATTCCCGGTGGGAGACGAATTGGTTGGCGCCTGCCGCCAGTACCGATGCCGTACCGTCCGGAAAGCCCGCCTGTTTACGCAGACCGTTCCTGTATGCTTCCACTCCCCGGATGATTTCTTCCATGGAAGGAAGTTCCGGTTCATGGTCCGGCTCAGCGCCCATACCGTACACCATGTGGAGTGTTTTTCCCAAAGGCAGCTTTCCGCACCGGGCTGGAACTTCTGCCGATACCACATGATTGACCGCCGTACAGCCCGTTTCCGGCCTCCCGTCACAGATATCGTAGGCATAGAACAGGGAATCATGAAACCGCAGCGGCAGTTCACGGAATGTCCCGTCCGTGGAAACAAAGAGGGACTGCCCGCCTGCGCTGATTCTCCTCCCCTCTATCACAAACTCCTGCCCCTTGTCAAGCAGCGCTCCCTTCGGCACAAACTGTAAATGCGGGTAAACGTCCAGTTTCACGTCTTTACCGGAAAAGTTACGGATTTCATAGGATATTCCCACCGTATTGCTGCCCTGCGCCAAGGCAATGGTTTTCACCACCTCCACGCCGTCCACCAGATAAGTCCATTGCGGGTAATCCCCATAGGTAAATCCGGTCTGGTACAGCCAGCCTTCCTCCCTCCCGTTATTTTCCCCGTTATCCTGACTGGAAATATGCACCTTACGATTCCCGACATGCAGTACCTCCTCCAGCCGGTGTATCATATTATAACGGTGATTCGGCGAATGCACGCACGCCATCAGCACCGCATGGTCGTTCCGGCTGCAGGAGCCGGTCACGGTCAGGGAGGAAAAACCGCCCAAACCATTCGTCATCAGATAACAGCTCTCCTCCCCCCGTTCAAACGTCTTCCAATCCTGTTTTCCGTATACAAACTTCATAACCGTCTTCCTTTCCCTGCCCAGGCACTCCGTCCCGCCGGAGCGCCCGGATTACACACGTCCCAGCATCATGCCGCTGCATCCGTCCACCTGTACGCCTTTTCCCGCCGTCTTTAACATCCTGCGGCAGTCCGCTTCCTTTCCGTCCGCCAAAATCTCCCATTCCCCTTCCGGCAGTTCCAATGTATAGCCGCGGGAAGATCCATTGTAGACAATCAGCAGCTCCTTCCACTTTCCGTCTCCCCCCGGCTCCCTGTTATCCGACCGGAACGATACCACACCTGCCTTGTGCACCTTCCTGTCCGTAATGCGCGATGCGGCAGACGGGGATTTATCATATAAGGCAGGCAGCTTCTTCCTCAGCCGGATTAAGCCTTTATAATAATCCACCAGCTCCTTAAACTCCTCCGCCTGACGCCAGCGGAGCATATTCAGCTCCGGCGGGGAACAATAGCTGTTGTCTTCTCCCAGCTTCGTCCTGCCAAATTCCTCCCCCGCCTGGAAAAACACATTCCCCTGACAGGTGAAATACATGAATGCCGCCAGTTTATTCGCTGCCAGTACGTCCCCGTAACGCATCGTAAAATCTTCCTCACCGTCATGCATGGTCAGCACCAGCTTATCCCACAAGGTAAAATTATCGTGTGCCGATACATAATTGATAATCTGGCTGCAGCTCTTGGGACAAAACTCCCCGCCTCCGTCGCGCCACCCCGTAACGGCATGGAGTACCTCTTTTTCCAAACCCTTTCCCCCGTTTACAAATCCGGGTTCCTTTTCCTTGAATACATCCCCCTTAATGGCATCCCGTGTGTCGTCGCAGAATATGGCAATCCCGTCCATCAGGCCGTCCGCATTTTTCTTTGACGCCGCCCGTGTCCCGCTTTCCATTGGGGAATCAGCCGCGGACCACGGTTCCCCGTACAGAATCTTTTCCCCTTCCCCAAATTCCCTGTCCAGTTCCGTCTTAATCCGGTTCATCAGCTCCACCGTCAGCAGCCCCATCAAATCAAACCGGAACCCGTCCATATGGTATTCTTTCGCCCAATACATAACGGAATCCGCAATATAATTATCCACCATGTGCTTTCCCACCGCAATGTCATTGCCGCAGGCGGAGCCGTCCGCCAGACTTCCGTCCCCGTTATAACGGTAATAATATTCCGGCGCCATTCTCTGCAGCCAGGAATCATACCGGTAGGTATGGTTATACACCACATCCATCACCACACGTATCCCATTGGCGTGCAAAGCCTGTATCATCTCTTTGCATTCCCGGATGCGCACCGTCCCGTCCGTTACATCCGTGGCATAGGAACCTTCCGGCACGTTGTAATTCAACGGGTCGTACCCCCAGTTAAACTGGTTCCCGTCCCCCGCTTCGTCCACGGAAGCATAGTCAAAAAAAGGCAGCAGATGCACATGGGTGACACCCAGCCCTTTCAGGTGTTCCATGCAGACAGGAAGTTCCCCGTTTTCCCCTACGGTTGCAAACGCCTTGTATTTTCCCCGGTACGCTTCCGGTACGCCGCTCTCCCTGTCGTGGGAGAAATCCTTGATATGCAGCTCGTAAATAATCCGTTCTGTTTCCTCCGCCGGCGCTTTATCCGCCGTAAATCCCTTCGGGTCGGTAAGCCGTAAATCCACGACCATACTCCGGGACCCGTTGCAGCTACAGCCCACCGCATAAGGGTCCGCCGTCCTCACGGACTTCCCGTCCATCCATACCGCGAAGTCATAGTACATCCCATGCAGACTCTCATCAAACGCGAATTCCCATACCCCTTTTTCCTTCCGCTGCATCTCTTTACACATGCAGGCATCGGCAGTCCCGTCCTTATACAGAAACAGCTCTATACGCTCTGCCGGAGGACTCCACACCTTAAACACTGTCCGCCCTGCCGTACAGCATACGCCCAAATCCCCTTCGTCGTAATGGAACGTCTCATTATAATGAAACGTAAAGTCATGATGAAACTGCGCCATCTTCCCCTGTTCTTTTTCCGAACAATCCAAACGGGATGCTTCCCCGCTTTCCAATGCTTCCTTATATAATTTCTTTCCGTCCATAACCCTCCGCCTTAAAAAGGCAGCCACACGATGAAAATCCATATGCAGCCGCCCTTTTTACTTCTTTATTCCATTTTATTTTATACTTATTTACCGTATTTATTCTTATCTTTAACAGCCGGCAGCCCAACTTCCGCTGCCTTTCCGAAACTGTCAATCTTTAACCTTTTACGGCTCCCGATACCCCTTCCACGTAACACTTCTGTGTCAGCAGGAACAGAATGGCAATCGGTATGGAGATAATCACACATCCGGCATAGAACTGTGTATAGTAGTATTCCACAAATTCCTGCTCCAACATCGTCCAAAGACCGATGGCGATGGTATAATAAGATGTTTCGTTTCCCATGATAACCTTGGCAAAAATGTAATCCACCCAGGGAGCCATAAACGTCGTAATCAACGTGTACGTAATAATCGGCTTGGAAAGCGGAATCGTGATACGGATAAACGTATCCCACTTCGTCGCACCGTCAATGTACGCCGCCTCATCGATGGTCTTCGGTATCGTATCAAAGAAGCCTTTCGCCATGTAAAACCCAAGTCCCGCACCGCCGGAATATACCAGCACAAGCGCCACCTGTTTTAACACACCCGTCTCCAAAAGCCCAAGCCCCTTTAAGATATAGTAAACGGCAATCATGGACATGAATCCGGGGAACATCCCCAGCACCAAAGCAATATTCATGAACGTCTTGCGCATTTTAAAGCGGAGCCTGCTCATTACGTAGGAAACGCACAGTACGAAAAATGCGGAAAGTATCGTGCTGAATATGGCAATAATCAGTGTATTCATAAACCACTTGGGGAAATCCAGGCTGCTGCTTCCTTTAAACAGGTTAATGTAGTTATCCAGCGTAAATCCCCTGGGCCATATATAACTTTTGTAAGAACCGCTCTCCGCACGGAATGAGGTCAGCACTACGTAAAAAATCGGCAATACCCAAATAACGCTGAGAATGGCAAGCAAAATATGGCAAATCGTATTGGTAATAAATCTTTTTGACCTCATTATTGGAACGCCCCCTCATCTTTATAAGATCCCGTACGCCGGTAGGTTAACAGTGACACGGTTGCCAGGATGACAAATACCAAAATACCGATAACGGCACCCAAATTGTAGTCTTTCTGTGTAATCGTCAGCCGGTACAGCCAGGTAACGAGCAAATCCGTCTTTCCTGCATAGTAGTAGTCCATGGAATCCGGACCGCCGCCAGACAGCAGGAATATAACGTTAAAGTTATTAATATTTCCCGTAAAGGATGTAATCAGGTTCGGCGTCATGACAAACAGCATATACGGAAGCGTAATCTTACGGAAAATCGCAGGTGCGCTTGCCCCGTCAATCTTCGCCGCTTCATACAGTTCCGCCGGGATATTCTGTAAAATACCCGTTGTGGACAGCATCGTAAACGGTACGCCGATCCAAATATTAATACAGATAATCGTAATCTTTGCATACAGCGGATTGGTGAAAAACGGAACGGATTCCGTCATACCAATCACGCCGAGTTCCCTCAGGATAACGTTCACGGGACCGTTGGCATTGAAAATTGTCCTCATGCTCAGCAGGGTAACAAACTGCGGAACCGCCACTGACAGCACAAACATGAACCTCCAAAAGCCTTTTGCCTTCGTTCCCTTCCGGTTAATTAACAGTGCCAGCAGCAAACCGAGAATATAACAGCTTACGGTTGCCACCACTGCCCATACCAGCGTCCAGGAAAGTACCGGCCAAAAAGTCGCCGCCAGTTTGCTTCCCTCGGAAAACATCTTTTGGAAGTTCTCCAATCCCACCCAGGTAAACAGGTTGCCGGGCGGCTGGTGCTCATGGTCGTAGTTGGTAAACGCAATCAGAATCATGAAAATCAGCGGTACCACCGTAAAGCAGAGAATTCCGATAATGGGAAACGCTAACAGGAACGCATGGAGGTTTTCTTCCTTTAAGGACTTTAAATCATCCTTAAAGGACGGGACAGCCAGCCCTTTTTCCTTGCGGAACTGTGTACAGTATGCGCTTTTTCCCGACATGCACGCCACGAAAATGACCGCAGCGGTCAGCGCCAGCGTAATAACGCCGTACAACAGGCAGAGCATGGAATCGTCGCCCGCGGTATATTCGTAAATACCAAGCGCTTCATTATATACCTGCCCCTGCTCCAAGGTACCGAGGGTGACAAAGTCACCCAAAGCGCCGATACCGAAGGAGAACAAATAGGCAAAATAACCGATTTCCAATGCCAAAAAGATAAGTCCCCTGACAATCTGCTTGTTCACAATATTTCCAAGGCCAAAGATAAAGAAGGAAAGCCTTGTCATGATATTACCGTTTTTAAATGCCTGCGAGACAGAAGCGTCTGCCGGTCTGGCATATACAGGCTGGTCTTTTTTCTTAAAGACTCCCATCTGAAAACCCCCTAACCTTCCTTTATTTCGTCATTGCGTCCACAAACGTATCCAGTTTTTCCTGTACGTTGTCTTTCGTGATTTCCTTGCTCCTGATTTCCGTAGGAATCGTGTTTGCATAAGTCCAGTACCTGGTACTGAATACGGAGTTTGCAGGCTGTGCCACGCTCGCTTCGTTTGCTTCTTTTACGATAACTGCTGCCAAAGGATCTGCTTTTACTTCTTCGCTCTCGCCCGCTGCCATGTTTGCAGGAATCTGTGCGGATAATTTATAACGCAGAAGCTGGTTTTCTTCATTTCCAAGGTATGCGGCAAACGCTACTGCTGCTGCCATGTTCTGGGATTTTGCATTTACGCCGATGCACTTGGAGCCATAGAAGCCCAAAAGCTGGTAATCCGTTCCGTCCGGGTTGAAAGTAGGAATCGTAGCGATACCTAAATCATCGCCCAATGCTTCTTTGTACAGGTCATAGTTCCAGGAACCGTCAAACCATGCGCCAAGTCTGTGGTCGCCTACCAATTCGGAAACGGAGATTTCACCGTCATAGGCACATTTCGGGTTGTTAATCAGGTCAATCAGGTAGTTCGTTACTGCCACACCTTTTTCGTTGTTCCAGTCAACGCCTGCTGCCAAATCGCTTCCGTCAGGTCCGAAAATGCTTAATCCTGCGCCGTAATAATAACATCCCAGTTTCCATCCGCCTGCGGATTCAAAATAGAAGTTGTAAACATTGTCTGCCGTTTCCTTTGCCATAATCTTCTCTAAGGAAACAATGTCGGACTCATCCAGGATGGTCTTATCATAGAACATAAAGAATGTATTGTGCGTAAAAGGAATTGCATAAAGCGCATCTTCCACCATTGCCGTCGCAACAACGGATTCCGCGATGGTTTCCTTTACCATGGCTTCCGTGCTGCCGCCCAGCCTTGCAATCGCGCCTGCTTCCACAAGGGAAGGAAGCTGGTCACTGGCAAACATGAATACGTCCGCCGCTTCCCCTACGTCTTTCAGTACGGATTCCTGGCATTTATCTTCACCAACCACTTCCGTTACCCATGTAATGTTGTATTCGGGATGTTCTGCCGCAAACCCCTGCTGCTGCTGTTCCATAATTCCGCAGTCTACCTGGTTCTGGGGGCACCATACTTTCAGGGTGATATCCTGTACTTCACCGGATGCCGTCTGTTCCGTGCCTGCGCCGGATGCCTCCGTGTTCGATTCCGCAGCAGCCGGAGCTTCCGGAGCCGACTCTGCCGGTGCGGCATTGTCCGTTGCAGCGTCGCCGCTGTTTCCACAACCTACGGCGGATACTGTCATTGCCGCCATTAATAAAGCAACTAAAAACTTTTTCATTTTGATATGCCTCCTTCTAAACTTCTAAAAGTTTCGTAAAGTTTTGATTAAATTTACCTTATCATAGGAAGTTCGCGAGGTCAAGAGTAGTTTTTGTGCATTATTACTCTATAATTTGTTTTTTTATGTCGATTTTGTGTATTTTGTATATTTATTCGAAACAAATGAAAGCGTAATTTTCGAAACTCATTTTTCATAAGTTTCGTTTTATTCTTTTGGAAAATTACCGGACCAAACGGTATTTTTCCCGTTTTCCATTTCCGGCATGCCCCAATGACAGGCGGCAAAGTTTAGATACCAGCCTTGTTTTTTATGTCGTATCTTGTTATAATCGTTTTATCTGCCAAAAGAGGTTCGTAAAGTTTAACAAAATTTAAAAGAAGCCGTCCGCCGTCCTATTCCTATCCGGAAGAAACCGGCGGCAGAATTTTTAAGGAGATAACAGCATGGCTACCATCAATGACATTGCCGCAAAATTAGGAATATCCAAAAGTACGGTTTCCAAAGGACTGAATAACGCCACCGACATCAGTGAGGAAATGCGCAAGAAAATCCTGGAAACTGCAGTGGAACTGGGCTATGTCAACAAACGCCTGCAGAAAAAAGAAAAAAAGCTCTGTATTTTGGTAGAAAACATGGAATACAGCACGCCCAACCAGTTCGGTCATGACATTGTCCTGGGCTTTAAGCAGATGGCGGAGCCCGACGGCTGGACCGTAGACATTATTCCGATTACCATAAATTTCCAAAAACTGACACCTTACGGCGTTTTTATGATGCAAAACGGGTACCAGGCATCCTACATCCTCGGTTTGTCACTGTTGGACCCGTGGATGCAGGAGTTTCGCATTACAAAAATCCCCACCGTTCTCTACGACAATTATATCAAGGAAAATCCCTACATCGCTTCCGTGGGCTGCGACAGCCAGGAAGGCTTTGAACTCGCCGTCCGGCACCTGATGAACCTGGGACACAAAAAAATAGGGTTGATCTCCGGCCCTTTGGATTCCTATATCCTGAAGGCGAGATACAACGCCTATATCAATGCACTGTACAAATACGGTCTGGAAGTGAATGAGAATTACATTGGCCTCGGCTATTACATTTCCGAATCCACAAGGAAATACATTCCGAAACTTTTGGAGCAGGGTGTCACCGCCATCCTCTTTTCCCACGATGTGCGGGCGATTTCCGCCATCACCGAATGTGACGACCGGAACATCCGTATCCCGGAAGATCTTAGCATCATCGGCTTCGACGACCTGCCCATGACTACCTACACCGCCCCGCCCCTGACCACCATCCGCCAGGACCGGATTGCTTTGGGAAAATGCGGTTTTTATGCCCTCTCCTGCCTGCTCAACCATGTTGCCATAGGTTCCATCCTCTTACGCGCCACCCTGGTCGTCCGGGATTCCACCGGACCCACACCGAATGGCAGCGGCAGGATGCGGACGGAAACATAAATCCGCAAATATTGCGTTCAGCTTCCACCATTGCTCATATTCAAAACAAAGCCTAAAACACCAACTCCTGCTGCCCCACCACCTCAATCCGTGAAGCGATTACCGTCTCATCCCCCGACCCGCGCATATGTTCCGCTCTCAAATACTGCATCCCGCTGCGCAGGTTAGCCGCAATCAGCGTCAGCACGTAAATATTGTCGAACCGGTTGTATATCGACTCCCCGCCAAGCCCGGACAGACAAATCAACTGCGTATTGGACTTCTTCGCCATATCCATTAACGGCTTTAACAAATGGGAGGCGTTAGTCTGTGCAAATGGGTTGTCCATCAGCAGCACCTTCCCCTCGTTCCGGTCGGCAAACAGGTCCGATTCGTCTTTACGCATATAATAAAGCAGCGCGGACAGTACCACAAATGCGGACAGAAATCCTTCGCCCCCCGAATTTCTCGCCACATCCGCCCAGGCAATCGGATACTCCCGCTGTTCCTCAATCTTATACAGCCGTATCTGCACATTCCCGATTCCCACTACCGCATCGTAAAGACTCTTGGTGGTAATCTTCGTGCCAAGATATTCCTGCACATTCCTGTTTTCCTCCAACAGGGCAATCCCCTTCGCCGTTACACCGTCGATATAATCCTGCAGCCGCAAATCATACAGGTTTTCGTTCTCCGCCCAGTCCGGCAGCTCCATTTTCAACATTTTTACCGGACGTTCCCGCACGGTAATCGTGGAATTACGGTCAATCTTATCCAAATTCCCATGGACATCCCGCAGATAATCCCCCATCAGCTCCATAATCTTCGCTTTTTCCTTTTCCACAAAGGAAATATCCACCAACAGCTTTTCCATCAGGCTGTCATAAGACGCGGTAGTCGTTTCCAACTGTTTTAACACGCGCTGCGCGTCGTCCGTCAACTGAAGCATGGATTCCAGCGGTTTTTGGTAAAATTCCTCCGCAAACTGCTCCATGCGTATCATCCGGTTTAATACCCGTTCCAGTCCGGAACGCGCTTCCCTGCGCTGTTCCATATAGGAATGGTAATCCCTGATTAAAATGCCTTTCTGTTTCGTCAGCGCTGCGCCGTCCATTACGGCAAAATCGCAGTCCCACTCCACAGGCTCCCGGCATACCAGTTCCCCGTACTCCGCAAGCGCCGCCAAATTGCTTCCGTAATCCTGTATTTTCTTCTGTATCCGCTTTTCTTCCCGGTCCGCTTCCCCTTTTTCATATTCCAACTGCCGGATGGCTTCGGTGAAATCCATGGTACGGATATCCCCTTTGGCAACCGGTTCCTCCTTCCCGCACCGCTCCTTCATCTCGGCGAGCTTGCGTTCCTTCTCCTGCTTCAAAAGCGCACACCGGATTTCCTCCCCATGAATCAGCTCTTTCTTCCTGCCGATTTTCCCTTCCCGGTCCTCCAGTAAAACCTCCTGGTGGGTTTCCTCTTTTCTGTCATAACACACGCCGCCGCATTCCTCCTGCGTCAGCCGGTATTTTTCCAAAAGCAGCTTCCGTTCTTCTTCCGCCCTGTCATACCGTTTCTGTGCCGCTTCCGCCCGCTCCTCCAGTTCTTTCTGCTCCGCACTGATTCCGCCCGTTATGACTTCATAACGGTTTTCCGCTTCCTCTGCCTGTTCTTTTGACATCATGCTTTTCACGCCGTCTGCCGCAGGCAGTCCTTCCACGCCGTCCGGCAGGTATTCACCCTCCGCATCTTCCAATCCGTACTGTCCGTACTTCGCCCGCTTTTGCGCACAATCTTCCAGGCTGCGTTCCAATGCCGCCAAACAGTTTTTCCCCGTCAGCAGTTCCTGTTCCAGCCGCTCCGTTTTCTCCCTTTCCAGCTTCTGCAGATTCAAAAGCCGTTCCTTTACCTTCCTGTTTTTCTCCAGCAGACGGCAATGCTCGCGGTATTCCCCGTAGCTTTGGCACAGAGAAACAAAATCCGCCAGCCGCCTGCCCTGGCGGGACACCTCCTGCTCCAGCCACGCAATCTGCTGTTCTTTCTGCATTTGCAGCTTTTCCAGGGATTCCATTTCTTCCCGCCTGTCCAAAATCTCCTGCTCCAATGCGGCAAAGGACTCCGCCAGCCTGCGGATTTCCTCTTTCGTATCCCCGTAAGCCCCCTGTGTGACCTTCTGTTCCTTTATTTTCGCCTGCATGCCGATATATCCGGCATATTCTTCCTTCTTTTGCTCTATGCTCTTTTGGAGCCTGCGGATGCGTTCTTCCTGTTCTTCCAGCATTTTCTGCAGTTTTTCTTCTTCCAAAAGATTATCGTTAAACCATACATAGAAATTCAGGTTGGAAAAAGACTGTACCGCCCCCGCCTGTGCTTCTTCCTTCTTTTCCAATTCCTCCCGTATGATAATCGGAACGGGAAACGAGGTATACACCTGCTCCGGCAGCCCTGCCAGCCGTTCCAGTTCCTGTCTTGACAGAATCAGGGAATACGGCAGGAACGGATGCTCCGACACCAGTTTTTTATTACGTACCGGCGGAAACTGGTTCTTGCGCAGCCATTCCATGCCGTATACGAAATGGATTCCGGCTTCCTCCAGCATTCCGCAGAATTCTTCCGACAGCTCCAGCACCTTTCCCTGCGACATGCTCCGGTATTCCTTTTCCAGCGCGTCCGCTTCTTTTTCCAGTCCCTTGCGCACCAAATCGGCATCCGACAATTTCCGCTCTGCGGCAGCCAGTATCTTATCCGTATGGAACAGTTCCTCCTGCCCCAGCCCGAAATACTGTAAAATAACCTTCCGCTCCGCCAGCTCCCTCTCATATTCCGACAGGACGCGTTCCATTTCTTTCCAACCGGATTCCAGCCGAATTTTTTCCGCCGCCTTATCCTCCAAAAGCCGCTGCATTCCCCTATGCTGCTCCCGGTACCGCTCCGCGTCCTTCTTCGCCCCGCTCCTTTCATGTTCGCAGCCGCCTAACTCCTTTTCATACTCCGCCTGCCGGATTTGCAGCGCCCCTGCTTCATATTCGCCGAGGATATTCCTGTTCCAGTTCTCCCCGTACTCCCGGTTGAACTTCTCCTCCGTATCGTCATAGGCTTTTATCTTTGCGAGGAATCCCCCCGCCTGTTCCGCCAGCCCGCTTTCGTTTTGGCGCAGTTCTTCCAATTTCTTCCGTCGTTTCTCCTTCTCCAGTTCCATCTCCCGGAGCGATTCCAAACATGCCTTTCTATCCGCTTCCTGCTCCGCACCCTTTGCTTCATAATACTTCTTCAGCTGTGCGCCCAGCCGTTTTCTCTCCGGTTCCAGGTTTTCCTTCTTCTCCCTGCACAACAGCAGGCGCTGCCGTTCCTTATCCCGTTCCCGCCCGCATTCCTCCGCATTTTCCCCCAGTTTGGCACATGCCAGCACATGGAGCCTGTGAAGGATTTCTTCCCGTCCCCGCTCCAGTTCTTCTTCCTCCATCCGCAGCATTTCCAAATTACTGCCGGCAAAGCGCTCTTTCTCCGCAACCGCATAAAATTCTCCCGACAGTTTTTCATACTCCAGATATCCCAACTGCCGCTCCAAATCCAAAAGCCGCCGCTGCACTTTCTCCGCGCCGCTCTTTTCCTTCCCTTCCAATTCGTACAGCCGGCGGATAAAGTCCGCGATTTTATCCTCCTGCCTTGCCAAACCATGTATAACCTCCTGATAATACCCCGCACTTTTCCGGATGCCCTCCGCCTCCTGTCCGAATGCGCGGATGGTATCCCGCCTTTCGATTTTGGACTGGTTGTCCTTATACTGGCAGGTGTATTTCCACATGATGTCCTGGAATTCCTTCATCCGGTTCCGGTCTTTATTCAGCTTGTTCTCCACCGCCTCCAGAAACCATTTCTCCACCAGCCCCTTCTCATCCTTACAGTCGGCAAATAAATCCGACAAACCGGATTCCTTTACGTTTACTTTCTTAATAATGGTTTCCCATTCCTTATAATGAATCTGGTATTCCGTCAGCTTGTCAAAATACTGCTTCGACTGCGCCGCCTGGTTCATGTCATAATAAAAAAACGGAATCTCCCTTTCCCGTTTATACGTCTCAAAAAGCTGACGGCAGGCATGGAAACTTTTCAAGGTAACGTCCTTTTTCGTCTTCTCCACCACCGGAAGACTGTCAATGTCCTGGGGACAGTGATTTTTGTATTCCGCTATAAAATTTATGGTTTCCAGTTCTTCCTGGGATTCTTCGGAGATTTCCTGGTTCTTACGCACCATCATCCCCGTCAGCACATATCCCGCCCCCTGGTCCAGTTTCCATTCCACTAAAATAAACGTCGGCTTATTGGTGGTAAAATAACCGGCAAACGGACGGTCTTTGGCATTTTGGTACCGTTTATGCACAAAGGGCGCCATCATCATCTGTACCAGCACCGACTTTCCTCCCCCGTTGCGCAGGGAAAAAAGGGTGCTCTCCCCGTTAAGCCGGAACGTCTCGTCGCTGATACGGATGGCATTGTTATTATAATTCAGGTTGATCAAACGCACGGCATTTATCTTACTCATTCTTTCCCTCCAGCACCCGCCTCACCCTTTGGAAATTATTTTGGTTTAACAGATTCCAGTCCATGAAATTGTCCAGTTTCTTCGTAGTCTTTATCATCTCGTCTTCTTCCACATATTCAATCAGTCCCTGCTTTTGCAGGAAATTCAGGATATGGTACAAAAAGCCTTCCTTGGTGGTCTTGGCGCGGGACCCTTTCTCGTCTGATTTCAATGCCTCGTATGCCTCGGACATATTGGAAAAGGCGATTCCCGCCCGTTCTTCTTCCTCCTCGTCCATCCGTTCACTGCCTTCTTTCAGACGGTTGGAAATACAATTTTGCAATTCCCCCACCCGCATGTAATCCCGCGTCTTGCTGGTCGCCCCCTGCCCGTCATAAAATTCCACCAAAAGGGTCAGGATGACAAACTGGGACAGGTAATAATCCTTATCCGTCCCGCCCGACTTGCACAACACCTGTTTAAGCTGCGCCTTGGAAAAACCAAGGAACGCATTGTCCTCCTTCGGAATCAGGTAAACCACATTTCCATAGCGCTCGATATCACACTGCGCCGCTTCCCCCTGTGATTTCACCAGATTCTGTATCCTCTCGTTTTCCGCATATCCCCGGTACAGTCTCTCCTGTACTTCTTCGCCCAGTTCATGGTATTCCAGCAGATAATAAAATATCTCCTGTCCCATGCGGATTTCTTCCATTTCATATGCCATAAGCCCGTCACCTCATGTATCCCGTTCCATTATGCGGATTAATACATTGGAACAGCAGATGTTCCTGTACGCCCCCGTCTCATCCTTCACATGTTCAAACGTAATGACCTTACCGTCCTCAATCCGGTACACTTCCACTTTTTCCAACCGGGGAGCCTCCGTTTCCGCATAATCCAAAAGCATCTCATTTAATTGAAAACCGCCGGAAAATTCGCTGATATATTCCCGCCGTTCTTCCCGCAGCTTCGGAATGTCGATTTCCCTGTTCCTTAACAATTCCACCATGATTTCCTTGAAAATCTGCACATTGGGAATCAATCCTCCATACTCCTCCGGTTCCCGTTCCGACAGTCTGCCGCCCGCGTCCATTTCCACCGTTCCCCCATGACCGCCCCGGAACCCTTCCCTGATTTCTTCCAGGGATACTTCACCTACAATCCCGCCGGGCGCCGTTTTGGCAGTTTCCCCCGGACTGCTGTCTGCGCTTTCGCCCGGATTACGGCTGTCCGCCGCCTTAACTGCACTGCGCAGCAGGAAACCCAGGCTTTTTTCATACTTTGCCAGCTTTTCCTGACGGCGGCTTTCTTCCTCCTCCATCCATGCATCGTCCCCGAATTCCATCACATCCCCGCTATCCTCCGCCCCTTTCCTGCGGAGCGGTCTTTGCAGTTCCGTGGATTTCTTCAGGTTGTAAATTTTATCCGGCGTATTCCCGAATAAAGGGCGCAGGAATATTTCCATGCGTCCAAGCCCCTCCGGCTGTTCCAGTATTTTTTCGTATAATTCGTTGCGCATGGAAAACCTGCGGATAAAAGACATTTGGGAAAGCTGTTCCAGTTCCCTTGTATACAGAGATTTTAAGTCAAAATGGCTGTTTAAGATTTTCTGGTGCTCGTCGATGGTGCGGTTTAAATACGTTTCGATGATATTGAGGTTTTTCAGCTTTTCCCCTTCCCGCTCATCCAAACGGCGGACGTTCACGTCCATTTCTTCCAGTTCCCTCGCCCTGCTTTTTACCAGTTCCCGGTAACTTTGGAATTTCTGCTTGGTGTCGCTGATGGTATCCAGGTTTTCTTCCAGCACCGTTTCATACTCCGCCACCGAATAGCTTAACGCATTCCTGCGTATCCGCCCCATGGCATCCTCCATCTTCTGTAACTGGATACGCAGAAGGTTAAACACATTCTTGATATCGTCCACTGCCTTGTCGTAACTTTGTTTCTCCAGGTGCAGCTTAAAAATCATCTCATGGATGGTCAATTTCATGTTATTTTCGATTTCCAGCGTGGACAGCAGGAGGTTGTAGCCGTCTTCCGTCAGGTAATAAGAGGTCCGGCGCACCTCGGAATCCACATAAACGATTTTATTCGCCACATAGCTGACATGCATAATCCGGTACGCCCTCTGTTCAAAATCAAAACCGTCAAAATACATGGCTTTTCCCTCATTGGAAAGAACCACGTTCACGATAAAATCCCCAAGGATTTTACAGTCGCCGTACCCCATGCCCTTTTCAAAATAACGCATATTCAGATTGTCCAAATACGCGCCGATATCGTCAATGGTACAATTCTCCTCTTTTAACGACTGCTCCATCAGGTAGAGCATCACCGCAAAAATCACGTTCATCTGCTCGTCCAGCTTTTGGAAACCGTACTGTTTCCAAATCCCCTTTTGGCTGCTGTTTGCAAAGAGCAGCACATATGCGCCCACATGCTTCATCCGTTTCGGGAATTGCTTCAAAAATTCATACTGCATGATTTTTCTCCTCACAGCCGTTTCCTTATGCCGCATTGATATAATATGAATGCCATATCAATGCGTAATCACGGCAAATCCGCAATATGGATGATTTCCTGCGGTATATACCTGCCCGCAAGAAGTATCCGCTCCATCCTCTCTTTCATATCTTCCGGAAAGTACCCGAAAAACCTGCCGGACAGGCTGCGGTTTTGGTTTTCACTGGTTTCCGGCAGGAAATCCGTTCCTTTCTTTTCCGCCTTTTCCAGCATTTTCCCGTATGCCGTGACAAACGGCTTCACTTCATAAGGTTCTTCCCCTTCCCCAAACAACGCCGCCAGCCGTTCGTAAATCCCGATTCCCTCATAATCCAAATCACCGAAATAAAGGAGCCGGTTCCGCCCGTCATTTATATGCGGCTCCACACAGAAACGGAAATCTTCATAAGACCGCCATATGCCCTTCCCCGCACCGTATATCACCGTTCCGATTTCCTCACCGAACATCCGCCTTCCCCCTGCCATCAGGTGGCGGCGCATACTGTAAAACGTATCTTTATTTTCTATCATAAGAACCGTCTGCGGTGCCTGCCGGCAGGCGGAATAATATGCCAAAGGTTCCGACGTGGCGTACACACAAAGCTGTTCCAGCGATATCCCGCAATGCGCCAGCACTTTCTTCCCCTGTTCCCTTTGCAGGAATTTCTCCCGTCCCCATATTTGGAAACTCCGCTCATTCAGCGAAACCGGCTCCTGTTCCCCTTCCCCCTGTTCCAGAAAATACCGGTTTAACAGAGCCACCCACCGTTCTTCCGCACCGTATACATCCAAATGGTTCAGGTAATAATCCGTCCGTATGGCAGGCGACATATGGAATTTCAGGTCTTCCTCCTGCTCCTTCCGCTTCCGTTCGTCCGGCGCCTCCTCCGCCAGCCAGTAACCGGTGTGTAAGGCGGGCGTTTTCCCGTTCAGCGGAGACGCCTTTACCGCTTTTATCTTTTGGTCTTCGATTAAACGGCGGACATACCGGTATTGCTCCGCATAGGATTCCGCCCTGCTTTCTTTGAGTAATTGTTCCAGTGGGATTTTCTTCATCTGATCCGGTTTCCTTCCGCACTCCGTAAAACCGGTGAACCCATACCGTCAATCAGGAGCGGTACGGAAACCCGGCCCCCGCCATATACACCGGAATCGTGTCGAACAAATCCCCCCTGCCGCCGTTTGTTCTCTTTGCCACGATTCCCTTATCCACCAGTTTCCGGTCAATATAAACCCTTAACGATTTTGGGATGCCGGTATCCGTTTTCACCTCAAGCCCGTACACCGTATTGTCTTTTCCCAACACCATAAAATCAAGTTCGTATCCGTTATAACAGGAAAAACAAGGCATATCCCCTTTTACCGGTTTCCTGCCTTCCTGCTGCTTATACAGCCGGTACAGCTCCGTATAAACAAAATTTTCCGTCAGGAATCCGTCCACACTGCCCTTCGGCAAAGCAGTCTGCCCCGCCACATAAGAAGCAATTCCACAGTCCATGTAATACAAACGCCTTGCCGGAACATAATCGTTCACATCCCCGTTACGGTACAGCCCGCATTCCCCTACAATTCCGGAATATACCAGCCATGCCACGGCATTGGATACTTCTTCCCTGCTGATCATCTGCTTCTGCGAGCCTTTCGCGATGTCCGTAACCGTTTCCACCAATCTGCTCCCGTTTCCCCGTTTTTCCCGGCACATTTCCTTTATCGCTTCCGTATATACCGTCTTAAATATAAGCGTCTCCCTGGATTCTTTAAAATAGTTTCTTGATTCCTTTTCAAAAGTGGTCAGAAGATTATCCATAACTTCATGGCATTTTCCTATGTTATGGGTCCTCACATATGCTTTTACCGCTTCCGGATACCCGCCAATCTGCCGGAATAATTCATAGCATTCCCATAAATCCTCATATGCCGTGCCATCGCTTTTTCCGTAAAGGTCCAACTGATCCAGTATTTCTTCCTTTCCCAAAGCACGGCAGAATTCCCGGAAAGACATCGGATACATATACCGGTAAGTAAGGGTTCCCGCAGGCTGGAAATATTCTTTCTGCAAAGTCTGTCCCAAATAACTTCCCGTAACGATTACATCGCAATCCAGGCGGCTGCAAATGGTCCTTATGGAATTATATACCAATGGGCTAATCTGTATTTCGTCAATAATAAGAAGCGTCTGTCTGTCGTTTACAAAATGGGTTAGCTGCGCCTTTTGGCAATATTTTTCCATGTCAAGCGGCGTACACCCACCGCGCAGGACTTCTTCAAACCCATACTTATCATCCGACAGGGACACATAAACCGTATATTCATAGTTCCTGTATGCAAATTTCAAAAGTTCCGTGGTCTTCCCGATTTGACGGGAGCCTTCCAATTGAAGCGCCTTTCGGCATTCGTCCCGTTTCCATTCTTCCAATTCCGTTTGAATATCACGGACAAAACCGTTTTCCTTTACCAAACGTTTATATTCTGCTTCATTTACCGCCTGTCTGTATGTGGTTTCCTGCAGTTTCCCTTCCGCTACAAGCTGTCCTGCATCTCCCAAAAACAGGTTGTCAATATACTGTATATTATCCCTTACCTTTGCATCCGCATAGAAAACACCGTCAATAACGAATCCTGCCGTACCGCCATCCGAATCTTTCACGCAATGAGTCGCCGTCATCCATCTGCCGCCTCCCATACCTTTTTCCTATTTGTTCCATTATAGCCAATCTGCAATGGAATGGCAACCTGTTAGGAAAGGTTCCTATATATTTTTACAGTTTTACGCGGGAAAAATGCGGACGCACGGAGGGGAGTTCTTTGGAGGGCGGCGCCTGCGTCCTCTGCCCATTCCCTCTACTGCCCAATCCCCTTCCTCAACCGGTATTCCAGCCTCCGCAGTTTCTTCATCCGCTTCCCCCGTATGGAATCCTCAAACCGGATAACCGGAATCCTTTCCTCCAGTTTCCGTTCAAACAGCGCCTCATCGTTCATCCACTCGTTTTCCTCATAGGACTCGCAGAAAATAACCGGAAGCATCCGTTCCACATGGTGGGCTTCCGAAGGGAAACTCGGATTCAGCCCGTAGTTCATGATTTTAATCATATTCCGGTAGAACTCCGGTGTATGCTTCGTCACCTGGGAGCGGTGCAGGATATAGCAGGCGCCCGGTGAAAATACATTATACTTAGGCAGGACCGGCTTTTTGTATACAAAAGAAAGCAGGCTGTTATATTCGTCAAAATAACGGTGGGGATGATTGGGCGACTCCACATACCAGGATGTGTTCTCCTCCAGGTAACGGGATTCGCTCACCAGGCATTCTATGGGTTCCCCTTCTTCCTTCCCCTTTCCGGTTCCAATCCCCTGCTGCCTTAATTTATCCAAAATATTTTTGTCCTCATATAAATACGTAAAATATTTATTGTCATATACACGCCCGAAATATTCTTCGGAACAGTGCCTTCCCAGCATATTGCCTTTGCACAGGCACAGATACTCCGGCAGTTCCCCGTAATGGTCTGCAAAATAACTGAAATAGGATGTGATGTTATGTCCGGTATTTTCCACATGGACATAGCGGTATCCCTTTCTTTCCAATTCCTCCGTTACGTTCCGGTCCGTGGAGGCATCGTATATGATATAATTCTCACAATACGCAAGAAGGTTTTCCGGCACCGTATTAAAATTGTGAATTACAAAAAATGTATCCGTTTTCTTCATACCATGTTATCCTTTCCTTACTACCGGCGTTCAAACAGCGCGCTCACTTCCATTTTGTTTATGATTCCCTGCGCGTCCACTCCCGGATGCGTCACGTAAATCCTGCACACCTGTTCCACAAATTCCTGCTCCACTCCCAGCCGTCCGGCAATGGCATCCACTTTGTGCCCCGTCTTCATTTCCCGTATAATGATTTCCACCGTACGTTTCACATTTCCCGCCGTTACACCCGCAGGGCTGCCCCCCGTATCTTCCGTCAGGTCTATTTTCCTTATCGCCCAGGCGCCGGTATCTTCCTCCACTTCCAAAACCGCCATGGTCACGGGCTGCCGGAAACGCCTCGGACCACAACTTCCCGGATTCAGGAACCGTATGCCGTCTTCCGTTTTCTCCCCGTACTTATGGGAATGTCCGTAAATAAACAAATCCGTTCCCTGTAAGTCCGCTTTCCGGTACTTTTTATTATGCACCATGTAAATACGTATGCCAAACAGCGTGAGTTCCAATTCCTCCGGCATCCCTTCCGCCCATTCCTTATCATTATTCCCCCGCACTGCATACACCGGCGCAATACGCCCAAGTTCTTCCAGTATTTCCCGCCTGTTGATGTCTCCGCCGTGAAGAATGGCGCTGCAGCCTTCCAATGTTTCCACGACTTCCTGCCGCAGCAGGCCATGGGTATCCGACAGGACGGCAATTCTTTTTATTTTCTTATGCATACCCTGCTTCTTCCTTTTATTCCCATACTCCCTTGCATCCACGGGAATCTTCTGTATCTTTTCTGCCAAATTAATTATATCCGCTTTTTCATTTACCCACAACCTAAATTTTTCCTTTGGAAATGACGATATCATATTAAAAGGAAACTTTAAAGGAAACGGTGAAACCAAAAACGGCATATCACATATAAATCACAGGAGGATTCCATCATGATTAACACGGAAAATTATTATGCGGCTACCGATTACTACAACTCTGCACAGGCAAAAAATGCGGGAAACACCGGCAGTAAGAAGGCGGATGCCGCTGCAGCCGACAAAACCGGACAGGCAAAACTTTCCAAAAAAGCACAGGCGCTTTTGGAGAAACTGAGAAAGACATACGGCGACATGGATTTCATGGTAGCCGACTTTAGCAGCGGTGAGGAAGCGAAGGAAATCCTCTCCCGCGGCACAAAAGAAGTTTCCGTCCTTTTTTCCAGCAAGGAACTGGAAAAAATGGCTTCCAGCGAAAAATACGAAAAGGAATATTTAAACCGCATACAGGGCGCCCTGCGCATGTCAGACCAGATTAACAGGGAATTCGGTTTCACCAAAGCAGGTGAAAACAGTGACATCACGAAAATCGGCATTTCCTTTAACGACGACGGTACCACTTCTTTCTTTGCGGAACTGGAAAAATCCAGCGCAAAGCAAAGGGAATCCATCGAGAAATCCCGCGAGGAAAAACGGGAGCAGAAAAAAGCGGATGCCAAAAAGACAGAGGATACCAAACACGCCACCGTATACGCGGACAGCATAAAGGAACTTGTGAAGAAAATGAAAGAAATTGACTGGGATTCCATCAAAACCGGAAACGAACCGGAATACGGAAGGAAATTCGATTTCAGTATATAAAAACCGCAAAATTTCCGCAAAATCACGGAGATTGGGGGTATGTGCGAAACCGGGATAAACCTTTCCTGATTGTATAAGGAAGTCTATCTATTTTGTTCGGGGTATCCCCCGCTCTCCATGTACAGCAGCATGGAGACGCGGCAGCGCTTATGACAGCAACATAAACGCCGTGGACAAAACCGGCGGTCTAAACCGGTCCCCCATTAGGGCTTTAGACAATGCATCAGGAAAAATCCATCCGCCAAAGTCCCGCACATCCCCCCGCTCCCCGCCATTTGGCGGGAATTTCGGGTTCTTCTTTTTTCTTTATTCTTTTTTTGGTCTTTATTCTTTTACCGCTCCCACATTCACGCCCGTTACAAAGTACTTCTGCAAAAACGGGTATAATGCCATAAAAGGAATGATTGCCGCCATAATGCCCGCATTAAACAGCGTCGTCTGCGATACGTTGTAACTCGTAAGGGGCGTGTCGCCGCCCATAATCATGTTCCTCAGTTTATACTGGAAATTCACCTGATGGGGATCCGCGATATAAATCTTCACCGTGGAATAATCGTTCCATACCGTCACCGCAAACATTAAACCGATGGAAGCCAGCGCAGCCTTGGACAAAGGGAGCACAATCTTAAAGAATATCCCCATGGGCGAGCACCCGTCAATTTTTGCCGCTTCATAAAGGCTTCCCGGAATACCCTCAAAGAAATTCTTCATCAGCACGAAGTTATATACGTTCACCCCGTGACGGAAAACCAAAATCCACATATTATTTACCAAATGCAGTTTCTTCATCACCAAATATTCCGGTATCATACCGCCCGAAAAAATCATCGTAAACAGCAGCATGAAAGCAAAGATATTACGCCCCGGCATCGTCTCCTGCGCCAGCACATATCCTGAAAGCGTGGAAAGCACCAAGCCCAGCAGCGTACCGAATATTGTCGTTATCACGGAATTGACAAACGGCTGGTACAACAGCGCCGTATTCAGGATGGTCCGGTAGCCGTCCAGCGTAAATTTATTCGGCCAAAGCCGGAACTGGTATACGCCTACCGCATTAATGGAATCCACGAACACTTTCCATATCGGGACTAAAACGATCAATCCAACAAATATAAATACAATATAATTGACGACATCAAATGTCCGAATCTTTTTTCTCGGCTTCATCCCAATCCCTCCTATACAATGCCCCGTCCGCGGGTCTTCTTGCTTGCCCAGTTACAAACCAAAACCAAGATGCCGCCGACCAGGGAACGGAACAGTCCCACCGCCGTGGAATAACCGTAATTCGGCAGCGCAATGGCAAAAGTCTGCCGGTACACATAAGTAGAAATAACATCGGACACATCATACACGGCATTGTTATAAAGAACAAAAACCGGTTCAAACATATTCATTACTTTCGCCAAATTCAGGATTAACACCGTAATAATCGTATTGCTCAGCGCCGGAAACGTAACGAACCGGATTTTCTGCATTCTCGTCGCGCCGTCGATATCCGCCGCCTCGTACAATTCCGGATTGATACCGGAAAGCGTCGCCAGGAAAATGATGGTTCCCCAACCGGTTTCCTTCCAAATATTAATGGTATAGAAAATCGGCCGCCACCATTTGGAATCCGCCAGGAAATAAATTCCCGACTGGTCCTGCGCAATATAGCCGAGATCCCTCAGCCAGCCGTTAATCATACCCGTGCTGGACGGGGACAGCAGCAGGCTGAAGATGGAAGCCACTACCGCCCACGACATAAAGTGGGGCAGGTAAATCACCGTCTGCAGCGTCTTCTTAGCCAAAAGATTTCCCATTTCGTTCAGAAATACCGACACGATCACCGATGCAAACGTGGTAATCAGCAGCCGGATAATGCTCAGTTCCAAAGTGTTCCGAAACGCTGTCCAAAAAGCCGACGTGGAAAACATCTTCGTAAAATGCCCCAGCCCGATCCAGGCCGGCTGCCCCACCGGTTTGTAGTCATAAAACGCATACCGGATTCCCAGCATGGGCCAGTAATTCATAATAATGACAAATATAAAAACCGGCAGAAACATCAAATAATATCCGCGGCAGTTCCAAATGCGCATACCCAACGGCTTTTCGCGCACCGTTACGCCCGTGGACGTTACTGCCTGCTTACTTTTTTTCATACCGCTCCCTCCCTCTTTTCTTCCGCGGACAACAGGTCAGGCGCACGGCGCGGCAGGCAGCCCGCCTGCGCGTCTGTCCGCATTTACTGTGCATTCAGGTCGTTTAAGCACTGGTCGATGATACCCCCGACGGTGGACACATAGGTCTGCATCGCCGCATCCACATCGCCGCCGTTAATCACCACTTCCGTAACGGCCGCCAGTTTCGCATCGTAAATCGTACCTGCCTCATTGGTATAAGTCTCACTGATAGGAGCCATGGGGGCGTCCTTGCTGTTCTCGGAAAAGAACTTACTTCCCTGTAACAAAAGCTCGCTGGGATCCCCGTAACCGTTGGTCAGCTCACAGACTACCAGATTCGGATCAAAGAGATTCTTTGCCCACAGGGCATTGGGATTCGTAAGCGAAAGTTTCAAATGGAATTCCCCTTCTTCATAACTGTATTCTTTCCTCTTTTCGGGATCGTCCGGGTTTGTCACAAATTCTTCCGCATGTACCGACCAGTGGACATCTTCCGCACCATAGGTCCAAAGCGTCTGCACCACGTCGCCGTCCATCATGGTTTCAAAAAACTTATCAAAAATCGCCTGTTCGCGGGCATTGTCCCCGTCCCCGTCGTCAATGATAACCCATACGGGCGCTTCCCTGTTAATGTACGCCCCCACTTCTTCTATTGGCGGAAGCATAACCAGTTCCGGATCCAAATCATTTTTTACAAAGTAATCGGTCAGTGTCTGGTACCAACGCCCTGCCCAATAAGTATATGCGCCGGAAGAACCCGTCTGGTCATTGGAGAACCATTTCTCACGGGCTATTTTCGTGGATGCCGTCAGAGTTTCCGGATCAATCACACCGTCCTTATATGCCTGCTGCAGCCTGAGCAGCGCCGCCTTGCTGGCATCACTTTGGAACCCGTCGGTCCATACGCCGTCGTCTCCCTGGATAAATCCGGGATATGCATCCTGCCAAAATTCGGGAAGATAGTTGATATAAGGCGCTTCGTTCCCGATAAAACCTGCCGCTACCACTCCGTATGTATCGCCGTTTACGCCGTTCCCGTCCGGGTCCTCATCATGAAACCGCTTTAACATGGCATAATAATCGTCATAGGTCTTAATATCCTCCACCTTAATCCCCAAAGCATCCATCCATGCCTTTTTCACATAAGTCACACATCCGTTCCCGTATGTAGGGGAAAAACCGTAAAGCCTTCCGTTCCCTTTTTCCCTCACCGCTTCGTTAATGCCCGGCAGAAGCATCCTGGACTGGAAATCCGCATTGTCATAGGCATCGGTCATGTCCCAAAGCATTCCCGTCGGCAGATACTGTGCGTACATATCCGCAGGCATAATCATGACATCCGGATAATCCCCGCTGGCAAACAGCCTTCCTACCGCATCCGTATAACCGGAATGGTCAAGCTGCTGGATTTATTTCAAAAATATAACACGATTAAAAATGGATTTCTTCTTTTTAGAACTCCAATTCTTACCGTTTTTTTAGATTTCAAACATTTACCCCATTTTTATCTTGTGGTATATTTCTACCTGAAACCGCTGGTTGCACTGCGGAAATGATGCTCCACCACATGGTTATTGCGCTGCATTTTGGCAAATGCTATGATGGAACCCAAAAGGAGGAACCCGACATGCCGCTTCCCTTAAAGCCCGGATACAACTTTGACTACGCCCACGTATGCCGTCCGCCGTATTTCGAAATGACGGCAGCGGAAGCCTACACGGATTTTTACGGAATTTTCTACATGTTAAGCGGGGAACGCCTGATTTATTTCCCCAATTCCACCGTTATCGTACAGGCGGGCGAGATGGTATTTATCCCCAAAAACCTGTACCGGCGCACCACTTACATATCCGATGCCCCTTATGAGCGGATACTCTTAAAATTTACGGACGATATGGTTTCCGAACTTTTTCAGACCATTGGCGAGGAAAAATACAACGAACTGTGCGAAGAACACGTGGTCCGCTTTCCGAAACGGACCCAAAATAAAATCCTCTCCATTTTGAAGGAAATGGAGAGGGAATGGGATTCCTATGACAAGTATTCCGAACTAATCCTCAAAGGACTGTTAAACCAACTGATTATCCTCTGTTTAAACGAAAGAACCGTAGGCGGCATCAACATGCTTGAGCTGGAAAGAAAGAACGACTACCTTGCCAACGCCATCAAATACGTAAAGGCATATCTGCGGGAAAATCCCTCCCTGAATGAGACCGCACACCAGGTAAATGTTTCCCCCTCCTACCTTTCCAAAATATTCATCAGTCATCTGCATACCCCGTTTTCCTCGTTCCTATTGAACGAAAAAATCGCTTATGCCCAAAGACTGCTGCGCGGTTCCAAAATGAATATGACCGAAATTGCCATAGAAGCCGGCTTCTCCAGCAGTTCCTGTTTCAGCGACTGCTTCAGACGCTCCACCGGCTTATCCCCGATGCAGTTTCGAAAAGAGGAAACGCCGGACGGTTAATCCGGTTTCCTGCCCTACAAATACTGTGTCCTTCCCTGCTCCTCCAGCATTTCCACCACCTTCTTCACATCCTGCGCCTTATCCTTATCACAAACCAGCACTGCATCTTCCGTCTCCACAATAATCACATTATCCAGTCCAATCGTTGCAATCAGCTTGTCCTTCGCATAGGCGATGCAGTTCCTGGAACCGATATGAATCTGATCCCCATAAACCACATTGTTGTTTGCATCCGTTTCATACAAAACATCCAGCACATCCCAGCTTCCCACATCGTTCCAGCCAAAATCGCCTTCCAGCATAATGACATCGTCCGCCCTCTCCATAATCCCGTAATCCACGGAAATCTTCGGAATGGAAGGATATACCCTTTCTATCGTTTCCTTTTCCCTGTCCGTCCCGATGGCTTCCTCGATTTCCAAAAGGCACTCATACACATCGGGAAGCAGTTCCTCAAAATATTTTAAGATGACCGATGTTTTCCATACGAACATGCCGCTGTTCCACAAATAGCAGCCCTGTTCCACATAAGATTTCGCCGTGGACAATCCGGGTTTTTCCACAAAATCCGCCACCGGATAAGCCGTAATCCGCTTTTGGCTCCCTGCGCCGATGGTATGCCCCACTTCCCGCACCCGTTTATTATATTTAATATAGCCGTAACCGGTAGCCGGTCCCGTGGGACGGATACCGATGGTAATCAGCCGGTCCTTTTCCTCCGCCAGTTTCATGGCAAAATCCATCACTTCGGCATACACCTGCGCATTCTTGATATAATGGTCGGATGCCAGCACGCACATGATACCGTCGCCGTACTTCTTCCGGATTGCCACCGCCGCATAACCGATACATGCCGCCGTATTCCTCGCCGCAGGTTCCGACAGAATCCGGTCCGGCGTCACCCGCCCTTTCGTTACTTTCTCCATAAGCGGCGCCTGTGTCACATTGGTGACAATATAAATATTTTCTTTCGGCACGTTAGCCGCAATCCGGTCTATGGTTTCGTTTACCATGGTATCCCTGCCGGTCAGGTTCAAAAACTGCTTCGGCGTCTTCTTCCTGCTCAAAGGCCAAAACCTCGTTCCCCCGCCTCCTGCCATTATCACACTGTATCTGTCCATCCCTGCTGCCAAGCTCCTTTCCCTTGCCTATTGTATCCCCGTTTACCTGCCGTTCATCCTCGCCTGTCCGATGTTCTCCTTAAACCAGTCGTACGCCAGCTTCACGCCTTCTTCCAACTCCACTTTATGATGCCAGCCCAATGCATGAAGTTTCTCCACATTCGTCAGTTTCCTGGGCGTTCCGTCCGGCATGTCCTTATTCCATACGATTTCCCCTTCGTATCCCACCATACGGCAGACCGTTTCCGCCAGTTCTTTAATCGTCACTTCTTTCCCCGTACCGATATTCACATGCTGCTCCCCGCTGTAATTTTCCAGCAGGAACACACAGGCATCCGCCATATCGTCCACATATAAAAATTCGCGCAGCGGACTTCCCGTCCCCCACAGTTCCACGGTAGACGCGCCGCTCTCCTTCGCCTCATGGAATTTCCGGATCATGGCGGGCAGCACATGGGAATCCTTCAAATCATAATTGTCATGGGGACCGTACAGATTGGTGGGCATACAACTGATAAAATCATCCCCGTACTGGCGTTTGAAGAACTTGCACATCTCCATCCCCGATATTTTCGCTATGGCATAAGCCTCATTGGTTTCTTCCAAAGGTCCCGTTAAAAGCGCATCCTCCGGTATGGGCTGGGGTGCCATACGGGGATATATGCAGGTACTGCCCAAAAACAACAGCTTCTTTACCTTATAGTCATGGCTGCACTTAATCACGTTGCACTGTACCTGCATGTTTTCATAGGCAAATTCTGCCGGTTTCGTATTGTTGGCATGGATGCCCCCCACCTTTGCGGCAGCCAAAACCACCACATCCGGTCTTTCTTCTTCAAAAAACCGGTTCACCGCCGCCTGGTTGGTCAAATCCAGTTCTTTATGGGTCCGCCCGATAATGTTCGTGTACCCCTTTTCCTGTAAATTCCTCACGATGGCGCTCCCCACCAGTCCCCGGTGTCCCGCCACATAAATTTTGTCCGTCTTATTCATCTCCTCATCCACACCTTTCCTTTACACATTTTGATACATTCCTACTGCTTATACCGGAATCCGTCTTCCAGTCCGTCCCCCCTAAGCTCCATGTCCGCCCTTGCAGGGGAAGACGGAAACGCTTCATAACCAATCCGGTCGCCTTCCACGGGACAATAGAACGTAATCCCTCCCACTTCATACGCCTGTGCCCCGAAATTCTCATAATCCTTCTGCCATACAAAATATTCCGGTGAATATCCTGCCGCCACTTCTTTTCCGAACATGACCGCCTTGTAACCGCCCGCCAAAAATACTGCCGCATACACAAAACGCCAAAAGACCCGTCCCGCTTTCCCGCTGCCAACCAGCCAAAATGCCAGCCCGCCAAACGTCAGCGGCGCAGCCAGCCACACATATACGCAGCCGTACCGGATTAACGGGGCGGAAAACAGCCAGAACAAAAAGGAAACATCCACCGCCGCCGCCGCGAACATCACGTCCCGCTGTACGCCGTTTTTCTTCCAAACCGCCACTGCAAAGCCTGCCGCCGCCACGGGAAGCGCAATGCCACCGGCAAGGATGAACAGCCGGTCCACCCCGCTTTGGCTGCCAAGCCACGCCGGAAACCACTCTCCAAACGCCCTCCCGTACGCTGCGACGTCATAAATCCCCCGCCCCCATACCTGTATCTCCTTCGCATCATAAGCCGCAATCCCTTCCGGGATTTTCCAGTCAACGGGAAAAACATCCAATGCCGTAAACGGATATACCAGCCATCCCGAAATCCATACATTCCGTATGAGAAAAGGAAGGACAATCAAAAACCCCATCCCAAGAAAACCCGCAATTCCCTTCCCGTTCTTCTTTTTTCTCCAATTACACAGCAGCATCGCCGCCGGTTTTAAGGCAAACAGCACGATAAACGCCGCCGACAGCTTCACGCTCACGGTAAACACGCAAAGCAGCGCCAACAGCCCATAAGGAATCCACGAATTCTCCTGCTTTACCGCCAAATCCAAATACCGGATTATAATATAGAATACCGTTAAAACCATAAAATAATCCGAAGCCGGGGAAACCATTTCATCAAAAATCATCAAAAGATAGTAAATTCCCATAAGTCTGGCAAAATCCGGCAAAAGCAGTTTCCTCCTGCCCCATGCACCACCGATTTCGCCGCACACCTTCGCCAGTACCAAAGCCAAAAAACCCGCCATGCAGTGGAACGACTGTCCCCCCAGGAAACCAAAGCTGTATAATGCCGACAGCGCAAAGGAAGAACTGTTGTAAGCCAGCCGGCAGTGCAGGTTTCCAAGCCCTTTTACCACACCGTATTCCTCAATCCACCGGATACTCTGTGCATGATACAGCCCGGTATCGTAATGGATGATTCCCCGCGATGTCCCGTATGCCATGAGCAGAAACAACAGCAAATAAAAAATCCTCCTGCCCCTGCCCAAAGCGCCGTACTGCCTGAGGATTTCCTCTTTTAACTGCCTGCGCAAAACCACTGCAATTACCGCACATACCGCTGCCAGCAAAAGGTTCGCAACAAGCCCTACCTTATGGAACAGGCTGAAAAACTGCGCATACACCGTTACCGTTACAAGCCCTGCCATCACATAGCCGTCCGCCTTCACCATGAAACTGCCATATACATACCGGATACCCGACAATACGGCAAATCCCACCAAATACGCGCACAACCACACATATAAAAAAACCAAACATACCGAAAGCATCCGTATTTCCCTTCCTGATCCGTTACCGGCCCTGGACAATAACCGTTTTCAGACACGCTCTAGTCCTATTTTGTGCTTCCTTTAGGGAGTATACTATTGTATAATACAAGTATCAACCCATAATATTGCGTCAAAATGGTAAAATATTGCTGTGCCTTCTTTGAGCATCTTCTTTAACCATTTCTTTTGACCGTCTTATGGAACATTAAGGAACGGAGGAGCTGCCCCATGGCAAAATCAAAATCAAACCGCATCATTTCGACCCCGTCCCAATATGCCAGGGAACACTATCTTTACGTACAGGAAGTCGGCACGCTGCAAAGTCTCGAACCCCATGTCAGCAGGCGGCAGAACTTAAGCTCCTATCTGTTCTTCCTCGTACTGGACGGGAACGGGAGCGTTTCCTACGAAGGCAGGACATATCCCATATCCGCAGGCGACTGCGTATGGCTGGACTGTACAAAGCCTTATTCCCACGAAAGCAGCGCCGATGCCCCCTGGAGCCTTATGTGGATCCATTTTAACGGCAAAAACGCGGCAAGTTATTACGATGCCTTCAAACAACAGAATAATTTTTTCCTGTTCCGCCCCCGCAACCTCGTCCTTTTTACCGACACTCTTTCCCAGCTTTACCGGACCCAGCAGGAAAGCCCTTCTTTGGTTGAGCTTTTATCCAACAAATACATTACCGACATCATCACCCTTTGTTTTACCGAAAGCCGTATGGAACATTCGGGGGAATATTCCATTCCCGAAAAACTGGAACAGGTGCATTCCTATCTGGGAGAGCACTACGGGGAAAAAATTACATTGGAGAAACTCTCCAACCTATTCTTTATCAGCAAATTCCATCTTTCACGGGAATACCGCAAGACATTTGGCTCCACCCTGTCGGACGACCTGACCGCCAGACGCATCTCCCATGCCAAATCCATGCTGCGGTTCAGCGACGGTTCCGTGGAATCCATTGCCCAAAGCTGCGGCTTCCAAAATGCCGGGTATTTCATCAAAGTCTTTAAGAAATCCGAAGGCATGACCCCTTTGGAATACCGCCGGAAATGGTAACCGGGCATGGTGTACAAAAAAAGCAGCGCCTGTCCGGCGCTGCCCGTATTGCCAAAGCTCCTTATGGAACATACCATATCCCACCGTTAATCCATACAGCCTGTGGACATGTCTTACCAATACACCGTCACGGCAATCAGAATCCCCAGCAGTGCGCCCATCAGCACCTGCAGCGGCGTATGCCCCACAAATTCTTTCAGCTTCTCCTCTACGCTCATTTCCTTGCCCATTTTATCAAATAATTCCATCATTTCATTCAATACTTTCGCCTGTATCCCCGTTTCGCGCCTGACGCCGATGGCATCATACATCACGACGATGGCAAAAACCGCCGCCATGGCGAACTGGAAACTGCCGCCGCCGTATTCCATCCCTGACGCCGCAGCCAAAGCACATACCGTCGCCGAATGGGAACTGGGCATACCGCCGCTTCCCACCAGGCGCTCCGCCACAAATTTGCGGTTAAACCACATATGAATCAGCGTTTTCAGTACCTGTGCCACAAACCATCCGCAGATTGCCGCCACGAAAATCCGGTTGTGCAACAAATCCTTTATAAATTCCATCTTATGTCAATTATCCCTTCATATACTCCGCAATCGCATCATGCCAGTCCGCAAAACGGAAATCGGTGGTAAGTTTTAACATATAATTTTCCAGTACGGAATAAGCCGGTCTGGGAGCGGAAGACGGATTATCCTTCTCGTATTCCTGTGTGCTTATGGCTTCCACCTTCGTCTTTTTTCCCGCCAGCCGGAAAATTTCTTCCGTAAAATCCGCCCAACTGCAGAATCCTTCGCAGGTACCATGGAAAATCCCGTAATTATCCGTAGGAAGCAGATAAACAATCGCCCTCGCCAGTTCATCGGCGCTGGTAGGGGAACCAATCTGATCCCTGACCACCCTGACCGTATCCATGGTTTCCGACAGCCGCAGCATGGTTCTTACAAAATTCTTCCCTTCCCCGTACAGCCATGCCGTCCGTATGATAAAATAATTTTTCCCCAAATCCCTGACAAAATTTTCTCCCGCCAGCTTGGAAGCGCCATACACCCCCTGCGGGTCCGTCCGGTCAAACTCCAGATAAGGCCTGTCCGCCTTACCGGAAAAAACATAATCCGTAGACACCTGAACCAGCTTCGCCCCGGTTTCCGCCGCCGCCACCGCCAGATTACGCGGTCCTATGGCGTTAATCCGGTACGCATTGTCCACATCCGTTTCACAGGCATTCACATTGGTATGCGCCGCACAGTTAATGATGGCATAAGGCTTCACTTCCCTGACCATCTTAAGCACTTCATCCACATCCGTGATATCAAGCTGCGCCACATCCGTATTCACCAGTTCAACATCCGTGGAGCCTTCATACTGCCTGTTTATGGCACACCCCAACTGTCCGTTGCATCCGGTTACTATAATTTTCTTCATGAATTGCATTCCTCCATATCCGTTGTTCTATTTATCATAACCCGCCTTCTTTTATTATGCAAGCGTATTTCTGCTAAATTCCAACCAAAAAGTAATAGTTCAGGGGAGAATGTTGTATTGATGGGCGGACGCACGGGAGGGAGTTTTTTGGGGGGCGGCGGCAGCGGGATTGCCTGTCCCGGTTTTCCGTGCACTTTTTCCGGCTG
>CAJUMD010000017.1:13899-40719 GCA_910587275.1 uncultured Kineothrix sp. | reverse complement strand
TATAAAGTTCAAAAAAAGAACCTATGAGCATTTACCCATAGATTCTTTTCGTTTCATTATAAAATTTGCCGCAAAGTTCACTAACGCATCTGCTTCGCCACTTCCTCTGCGAAGTTTTCTTCTTT
Organism: uncultured Kineothrix sp.; assembly: GCA_910587275.1. GTDB lineage: Bacteria > Bacillota > Clostridia > Lachnospirales > Lachnospiraceae > Kineothrix. Next base: position 40,594 of record CAJUMD010000017.1, on the reverse strand, counting down.
TTTCTCCAATCCTTCGCCGGTTTCAAAACGGACAAATTTCTTTACGGAAAGGTTCGCACTGTTCTCTTTTGCCACTTGTGCAATATACTGTGCAACCGTCTGCTTTCCGTCCTCTGCTTTCACATAAGTCTGCTCTAACAGACATACTTCTTTTAACTCCTTGTTCAGACGTCCCATAACCGCACCCTCGATTACTTTCTCCGGCTTTCCTGCCATCTTGGGATCCTGTGCGATCTGTGCCATCAGAATTTCTTTCTCATGTGCCTTATATTCTTCGGATACATCCGCCGTGGACACGTATTTCGGGGAAAGTGCCGCTACCTGCATCGCAATATTCGTCAGGGCTTCCTTTACCCCGTCGTTTACCACATCCGTATCCGCTTCCACGATAACACCGATTCTACCGCCGCCATGTACATAAGATACCACACAGCCGTTTTCCGCAACCACTTTTTCAAATCTCCGGATGTTCAGGTTTTCACCGATTACCGCAACCTTTTCCACTAATGCTTCCTTTACGGTCTTAGAAGCATCCACTTTCCATGCTTCCGCCAAAAATGCATCCAAATCCGCCGCATCCGTACTTACCGCCTGTGCTGCCACATCTTCCACAAACTTTTGGAAATCCTCGTTCTTTGCCACAAAATCCGTTTCGGAATTTACTTCCACGACAGCCGCACACTTGTCACCGTCCATCGCTACGCGGCAAAGACCTTCCGCTGCAATCCTTCCTGCCTTCTTCTCCGCCTTCGCCTGTCCGTTCTTCCTCAAAAACTCCACTGCCGCATCCATATCGCCATTGGTTTCGGTAAGAGCCTTTTTACAGTCCATCATACCTGCACCGGTCATTTCCCTTAATTCTTTTACCATTCCTGCTGTAATAGCCATTTTCTTCTTCCTCCATATATCCGTTCCTACCCGCTCTATGGCAGGTAATCCTTATTCTGCCGCTACTTCTTCTATATCGGTAGCTTCCGCATCCGTGGCAAATTCTTCCGCCATCTGCTCCGTAACGGTTTCTTCACCCTGGTTTGCTTCCACAACGGCATCTGCCATCTTGGATACAATCAGTTTTACCGCACGGATGGCATCGTCATTACCCGGAATGATATAATCCAGTTCTTCCGGATCACTGTTGGTATCGCCGATACCGATTAATGTAATTCCCAGTGCATGTGCTTCCTGTACACAGATTCTTTCTTTCTTGGGATCTACGACAAAAATGGCGTCGGGAATCCTTGTCATTTCCTTAATACCGCCAAGGTTCTTCTCCAGTTTCTCCCATTCTTTCCTGAGTGCGATAACTTCCTTCTTAGGAAGAACATCAAACGTCCCGTCTTCCGACATGGTTTCAATCTGTTTTAATCTATCAATCCTGCTGCGGATCGTCTTGAAGTTGGTCAGCATACCGCCCAGCCATCTTTCATTCACATAATACATCCCGCAACGCTCTGCTTCCGTCTTTACCGCATCCTGTGCCTGTTTCTTTGTTCCAACGAAAAGGATGGTTCCGCCCTGGGACGCAATATCAAACACTGCCTTATACGCCTCGTCCACCTTACCTACGGATTTCTGCAAATCGATAATATGGATTCCGTTTCTCTCCGTAAAAATATAAGGAGCCATTTTGGGGTTCCATCTTCTTGTCTGGTGCCCGAAATGAACACCCGCTTCCAGCAACTGCTTCATTGAAATAACGCTCATGTCTCTACCTCCATTTGGTTTGCTTCTTCCGCACCCCTTATCCTCCAATGCCTACCCCGCCAAAACAGTTAGTCGAACCATAGGAGCAATCCGACCGGCCGGCAAAGCACCGACATTGAATGGGAATACGTGTTTTATTGTCACAACTTCTAAATTATAGCATATCAATAACACTTTTTGCAAGAAAAATTTAGCACTTTCAAAGGTTACGGTAGCAATTCAGCCTGAACTGATTTCAGACCGAACTGCTGCAAATTACTCCCTGTGCCCGGTAATAATCCGTGCGATCTTCTCCGCATCCGCTCCCGCCGGTATCTTATAATTCCTCGCCACAATGGACCGGTCATACCCGTTCTCCTGCAGGAACTTCTCAAATTCCGATGCGGATTCCACAAACCCCGCCTGTTCCAGCCGGATACAGACATCTTTCGGCAATTCACCTTCATGGACGGTAAATTCCATCGGCTCCGGCACGGTTTCGGTATCCCCGTCTGCCGGCGTACCGCTTCCGTTTTCACCCGATGTACCGCTTCCCGGACCATCCGGCATACCTTCCGCACTTCCGTCCGCCGGGCTTTCCCCTAATCCTTCCGGCTGCACGGAAGCCGTCCCATTCCCGTCCTGTTTTTCATCTTCTTTTTCCAGTTCCGCCCTGAATTCTTCCTCTATGCGCGCAAACATTTCTTCCTCAATGTCCGCCCTCAGCTTTTTTTCCGTATCCAGCTTGGCATCCTCCACGTATTGTGCAAGTTCGGATGCCTCAATCATCCCCAGCTCTTTTGCCTTTGTAATAATCTCGGCTTCCGTCGGCTCCGCTTTCCTTCCGCCTGACGTTATCCCCAGCAGGACTGCCGTAATAACGATACCAAGCCCAAGACCTCTTAAATAATATTTCAGATTCATAACTGCTCCTGTCCGCCCTTATTCCTGCTCAAACAGGTCAATGACCAGTTTCACTTCCCCCACGCCCAAGCCCAATTCCTTGGCAATTGCGGTTTTTGACTTTCCTAACTTATGCAGCCGCAATATCCTGTCGTTGTTATTATGGTTCTTTTCGTCCTCCGGCTCCGCATTCTGCCGGTCCCCCATGCTTCCTGCAGGAGATGTTCCCTCCGGCTCCAGCATATCGTACAGTACTTCCACACGTTTAGGCGCAATCGGCTGGAATCCATCATCCCCCGTTTTCGTCACTCCGTTTGGCGGAATGATTTCTTCCACTGCGTTACCGCCATTTTCATTCCCTTTTTTATCGCCATTGTTTTCACTTTTTATCACGTTTTCACTGTTCGTTCCGCTTCCGTTTTTTTCCAGCGCCACGGCGCCTGCCTGTCCCGGCCTGCCTTGCATGGTGCTTTCCGTCTCTCCGGTTTTAACCGCTGCGGCATCCGCATCGCCGCCTATCATTTCTGCCGCTTCCTTCACCGTGATTTCCGCATCCTGCACGGTCTGCCTGATTTCCTTTGCCTTCTTTGATGCCTCGCTTACCGTATTCACCAGATTCTCATGCTTATCGTTAAGCATGTCATATAAAAACATGACCTCCTGGTGGTTTTTGTTAATGGCGGCAAGCACTTGCTCGGAATATTCATTGATCGCCATGATTTTCTCATTCGTCAGCCGCTCCATGGCACGTTCCGTTTTCTCCATGGAATAACTGAGCGTCTCGTCCACCATATCATTCATATGACCCTTTGCGCCGTTTATCTCCCGCTCCACCAAATCCCGGATCATGTTCCCGTCGATTTCCGGAGCACGTGCCGCATCTTTTTCCGCTTTACCTGCCGGAACCACATAACTGATAACCAGGACAACAGCGCCCACTACGGCCAAAATCATTTCTACCAATCCCATAATGCCCTGCTTCCCCAAGGACATGCAAATCAGGAGGCATACCGCCTCCCGGACCCGCATTCCTTAAATTTTCATGTCAAACCTGTTTATGCCTTTCAGCGTCACTTTCCCGTCTTCCTCCTGTCCGGAGTTCTTCCTGCGGTGCTTTCCGCCGTCACCGGCATATTCGTTACTGCCCTTTTCCCTTGCATCGGGACCTTTTCCCTTTCCCTCCGCATTATCCCCCTTCTGCACCTGCGTCAGCTTATTATCAACCGCCTTATGAAATTCCATTTGGAAATTCGACTGGTCCACCATCCCTTTGTTATCTTCATTCTGCTTGATGGTCGTAAAATCCTGCGCCCGTACTATGGTTCCCTGTAACTCGATACGACTAATCGACATAAGCCCGACCTCCTCACCTTATAATGCCGTCATTTTAACCTCTCCTCCGGTCCGGATGAATTTGCAGTACTGCATCTGTCCCTGGACTACCATGGAAGAATCCCCGATACATATCTTCGTCCCCGGGAATACCACACCCGATACGTTAACTGACGCATTTGTCAGGTTTCCAAGGGAGTCCTGCATGGATTCCATCTCCACCGTCTTATCTTCCACTTCCTTTTTCTTAAGCTGGCTTAACGCAATCAATGACTTCATATACTGAATCTGATCCGGCGACAGCTTAATCCCTTTTGCCAGTTTCTGCTGCGTTGCCGTCAGCAGCGGCTGCACGGACTTCACCACACGTGCCGCTTCCGCAATCTCTTTCTGCATCTGCTGGATTCTGGATTTTAACGTGGGATCCACCCCTACTTCGACAATCGTATCCGCACCCATGGAAGACCCAAGCGTCTTTACTGATACACTGTTTAACGCACACACACGTCCGCCGGTGATAAATCCCCTTTTCCCCGTTACCGTAACTTCATCCCCTGCCTGTACACTGCTGTGAAGGATGGACTCCGAGGAAACGTATCCTTTTGCCATGGCGGTGGAATTTTCCATGAACTTCGCCACGATATTGCCGCCCGCTTTCAGTTCACCGCGTCCCATGCCATTCATTCCCCTTGCTATAATGATGTCCCCTCCGGCCTGTATATATGCGCCTTCCACCACGCCGCCCACTTCGATGTTCCCTTTTGCGACCACGGAAAAATTCGCACACACATTGCCCGTTACCTGCACGCTTCCTTCGTACTCTATATTACCCGTGGCATTATCCACGTTTTCCACCGTCAGCACATCCGAAACGAAAACCTTGTCGTCCACCAACGTCACATGACCGTCCACATCGGAAGTCAGTGTCAGTTTATCTTCGGAAAGCGTAATGTTCCTTCCGCATTTCAGTTTTTTCTTCTTTACCTCCCTGGGCTTTAACGGCTCACCCAGCACATTCCTTCCTGCTTCCCCCACGTCTTCCGGGAACAGCTTTGCCAGCACATCCCCTTTGGAACAATGGTTAATGGTATTCAGGTGGAAGAAGTCCACGCTCCCGTCTTCCTTTAACGTAGGGCGCGCCTTCACATCCGTACTGAAATAATATTCGATACGCGCATCTTCCCCGTGCCGCGGCTGTTTCCCCAATGCAACCACGATGTTTTCACAATATCTCCTTTGACGGAAGAACTTATCGATTTCCACATCCTGGATTCCGTATTTGATTCCTTTGAAACCCAAATCCGAAATAAACTCATTCCTCGTAATCAGCTCACCGTTTTTGGACGGTGCATAAAAACGGACAATTGCCTGCATATTATCCGGTTGGATTACCAGCTTATAATTCTCACGTTCCTCCATATGGGTATTCCGGTTCAGCCTCACCTTCTGCGGCTCTCTCGCAGAGGATGCCGCATAAAGCGACTGGCTGTCAAAATCAATGTTCCTGTTGTTCAGGTACTCCATCACTTCATTGATTCCAACAGGATCTCCCCCGTCCGAAGGAGGCTCTATTTGGAGAAACGTGCCGTTTTCTTCACAGATCAATCGAAAATATCCATTCATATCCTCTACCCCACTTATGCAAAAATACCCATGTAGTTTCCCATCTTTGACTTCAATTTCTGCAGCCCCCGCGTATGGAGCTGGGAAATCCTTGACTCGGATACTTCTAATATATTGCTTATTTCCTTAAGTGTTAAATCCTCATAATAATACAGTTCAATAACCCGCCGTTCCTTCTCCGTCAGGATTGCCAAAGCGTCCGCCAGTACCGTCTTCAGTTCCTCTTTTTCCAAAACCTCCTCCGGGCTGGCAAAGTGTGCACTTTTATTATTTTCAGCCGGAACTTCCGCCCCCTGCTCCATAAACTCATTCAATGAAACAACATTCGTAATTTTCATTTGGGACTGCCACTCCCCGTATTCCTCACCGGTAAGTCCGAGCGCCTGTGCGATTTCTTCATCCGTGGCACTGCGTCCCTTGGCAGCTTCTATTTCCTTCGTTACCGCTTCCATCTTCTTCTGCCGCTGCCTGATGGTCCTCGGAATCCAGTCCAGCTTGCGGATCTGGTCCAAAATTGCTCCCCTTATCCTGAGACTCGCATAAGTCTCAAATTTCACTTCCTTCATACTGTCAAACTTATCAATGGCATCTATCAATCCAAAAATACCGTAACTTACCAAATCATCGTATTCCACATTATAACCAAGGTACATACTGAGCCTTCCGGCCACCAGCTTTACGAGCGGAGCATATTCGAGAATAAGCCGTTCCCTTATTTCGGGCGTCTTTCCCTTGGCGTATTCCTCCCATAATTTCTTCTTTTCTGCTTCGTCCATACTCTCCTCCTGATGCCCCTATCTTATCAGCTCTCCGCATTCATCCCCATCTGTCCCTCATCCGTTTCTTCCGCCAAATCCAACTGGTCTTCCTCAGCCACGATTTCCTTTTCTTCCGGCGCCGGTTCGTTCTGTTTTTCAAATAAATCCAACATAAACTTATACAGGCATCCTATCACATAAAAACCAAGCAGCACTCCGAGCAGTATCATAAGCATCGGCTTTGCCTCATAATGAAAGGCAAGCATAATCACGCCGCACGCCGCTCCTGCAAGCAGCATCCAAAAAGGTGGTATCAGTTTTCTTTTCATGGTTGGTTTCCCCGCCTTCTATATTACCTTCTGTTGTCTCCCCACGGCCTTAATTATAAAATCCCCGTTTTCCGGGTAAAAGATAACCGTCCGTCCATAACTGTCGCCGGTATCCGCCGCAAGGATCGGTATCCTCAGTTCCCCCAGTTTCTTCCTCGCCGCTTCCACATTCCGCTCACCGATACGCACCATTTCCGATTTGTTCTGGAATGCGAACATCTGTGCCCCACCGGCAATCTTCGCCACCATACGGGACCTGTTTGCCCCTTTTGCCGTCATCTGCCTTACCAGTTCCTCGATTCCGGTATCGGCAAACTTCGGTATATTGCTGTTATTCCTTATTTGTGTGCTGTCCGGCAGCATAATATGTGCAAGGCCGCCTATTTTGGTCACCGGATCCCTGATTGCAATTCCCACACATGATCCCAAACCTAACGTAGTAATGGAATTCGGACTGATACATACCTGCAAATCCGCCATTCCGACCTTTATTAATTCACTCATAATTTCTCCCAGCTCCCAACTTTCGTACCTGCTATCCGATGGAAATCCCAAGGGAAGACAGTATTTTTACATAAGATTCCAATTCCGGAATTAATATAAAATATCCATCCAACTGTATCTCGTCAAAAAACTGGGTCTGTATCAAAAGGATATTATCCCCGATTACCCCAAATTCTATGGCGGGAACACTCAAGATTGCCGCTGCCATGTCCATCGCCAAAGAAGGGATGGTCGGACAAATCTTTAAATTTGTCATCATGGACAGGGAATTTAAGTAAGAGCCGGTAATAATATTCCCCACCTCCTGCAATGCGGATATTTCCATCTCGGTAAATTCTTCCCCTTCTATGGTCATCCCCATCAGCTTCCCAACCAAATGTCTCGCACTTTTCTGTTCCAAAAGGAACATAATGCTCCCGTTGATGTCACCTTCCACCCCCAGGTAAATACCTGCCATAAGCTGTTCTTCACCGCCCATCAGCGTCGCCACATCCTTAAACTCAAGGAGTTTTACCTGCGGTACGGACATATCCACCTTACACTGGAGCATTTGGGCAAGCGCAGTCGTCGCGTTGCCCGCCCCTATGTTCCCTAATTCCTTCAACACATCATAATATTCCTGAGACATGGTCTCCAAACTTAAATCAGACACTATGATGACCTCCTATACACTCTCTTTTTCCAGTACTACGGCATTCAAATCAAGCAGCGAGATCAGGCCGCCGTCCGCATATTTTCCTATGGCGAAGATGAAATTATCCTTTTCCTCCTTGCTGTCATAGGAAACCTTCTCAATCTGCGAATTATCTAAGGTAACAACTTCCTTAACCTCATCCACGATAATTCCGATATTGCCCTGATGCTCCAGCTTCAAAATAATAATCCTCGTGGACTTCGTATACTCATCCGCCGGCAGGTCCATCTTCACGCGGATGCTCATGACCGGAATCACTTCGCCGCGCAGGTTAATGACGCCCTTTAAATAATCCTGTACCTTCGGCACCCTGGTAATATGCTGCATACGCACGATATTGTCCACGTATTTAATATCAATTCCGTACTGTTCATCGCCCAGCCTTACTATGATGAACTGAGTCGTTTCATTCTGTAAATCAACTTTTAATTCTTCCATTCCGCTGTCCCTCCCGCAATATGAACTTAAAACAATGCATTTGTATCGAGAATCAATGCAACTTCACCGTCGCCGAGAATCGTTGCGCCGCTGATAATTTTGCATTTGGTGATATACCTGCCCAAAGACTTGATAACGATTTCCTGCTGTCCCATCAGTTCGTCTACCACAAGTCCTGCCAGCCTGTCACCCTTCTTAACAATCACAACCGTCATATTGTCTTCCGGATTCTTCCTGCTTTCGATATCGAGTACGCCGTTAAGCCGGATAATCGGGATCACGATTCCCCTTAAGTTAATCACTTCTTTATTCTGTACGGTCTTAATCTCATCGGGCGTGATGTCCTCAATGGTTTGGATGGAGCCAAGGGAAATGGCGTATTTCTCACCGCCCACATCAACCATAAGCGCCTGGATGATGGCAAGGGTAAGAGGAAGACGGATGGTCCATGTACTTCCGATCCCCAGTTTGCTCTTTACTTCCACTTCACCGCTTAATGCTTCAATTTTGGACTTCACCACATCCAGCCCGACACCCCTTCCGGAAATATCGGAAACCTGTTTCGCCGTGGAGAATCCGGCATGGAACAGAAGGTTAATGATTTCCTGCTCGGACATAATTTCGCCCTGCTCCGGTGTAATGACACCCTTGCTGATTGCCTTTTCCCTGACCGCATCCACATTGATGCCTGCGCCGTCGTCCTTTACTTCGATGACCACGTTATTGCCGTCCTGGTAAGCATCCAGGAAGATGGAACCGACTTCGGGTTTCCCCGCCGCCTTACGCACTTCCCCGGATTCCAGCCCGTGGTCTGCCGCATTCCTTAACAAATGCATCAGCGGGTCACCGATTTCATCCACCACGGTACGGTCAAGCTCCGTCTCCTCACCGGACATATAAAGCTCCATTTTCTTATCCAGCTTCTTGGTCAGGTCACGGATCATACGCGGGAATTTGCTTACGACGCTTTCGATGGGCACCATCCTTACCTTCATGACGGACTCATGCAGGTTCGTCGTTACGCTTTCCAAATATTCGATATGCTCGTTGACACCGCCGTTGCCCCTGTCCCCTACGGAAGCGGACACCAGGGAATTCTTCGCAATGATTAACTCGCTGACAAGATTCATCAGTACATCCAGCTTTTCGATGTCCACGCGTACCGTGCGGTTCACCGCAGGCTTGGATACCTGATTCTTCTTCTCGCCACCCTTTGCCGCAGGCGCAGTACTTTGGGCTGCCGGCTGGTGCTGTTCCGCCGGCTTCTTTTCCACTGCCGTATCCGCCGTTGCCGCAGGAAGGTTTTCCTTATTCGCTGCAGTGCCCGTAAGGTCCTTGATTTTCTCCTCATCGATGGTATCGCCCTGTGCATCCTCAATTTCCGAAACGCTCTTAACCGCCTTCAGCACCTTGTCCAAAGGACTGTCCGATATGAAAACCAAACTGAAATCCAAATCAAATTTTTCGTCCTCGATATCCTGTACCGACGGATTGGAAATGATGACCTCACCCAAATCCTCCAGCGCCTTGAAGACCAGAAATGCCCTTGCCGCCTTAAGAATGCAGGATTCCTGTACTTTCACCGTAACGCCGAAGATACTCTTGCCCTGACCTACGGCTTCCCGCAGCACATGTTTCTGCGTATCGTCGAACTTAATGGACAGCCACTTCTGCCCGTTGGTATCGTCTTTTTCCTCTTTTTTTGCCGGTTCTTCCTTTTTCCCGCCGGCAGCCGCACCGTCGTCCTTTGTACCGAGTATTTCATTCAACTGCTTAATGAGCGGCTCGTTATCGTTGGTTCCTTCTTCCCCGGACTCCTGAATGGTATTCAGGTATTCTTCCAACGCGTCCAGACACTGGAACAGAATATCAATCATATTGCCCTTCACCTTAATCGAACCGTTGCGCACTTCCGAAAATACGTTTTCCATATCATGGGTCAGCGTCTGCATCCGCTTAAAGCCCATGGTCCCCGCCATGCCTTTTAAAGAATGGGCAGCCCGGAAAATTTCGTTAATCGTATCCACGTTTTCCGAATCCTGCTCCAAATTCAGGATTTCCGTATTTAAGTTTTGCAAATGTTCCTTTGTTTCGTCAATAAATATTTCGAGATATTGGCTTACATCCATCTTACATTACCCCCACGTTCATCATTATTTCCTGTGCGACCTGCTCCAAAGGAACTACCTGGTTTGCCAGCCCGGCGTTTACCACGTTTTTCGGCATACCGTACACGGCGCAACTGTCCTCATTCTGAGCGATAACATGAATTTTCTTTTTTAGTTCCAGATTGGAGATTCCTTTCGTCCCGTCTGCACCCATGCCGGTCAGCACCACGCAGACAACGGCATCATACCGGCTCTGTGTCAGCGACTCGTACATGTAGTCCGCACACGGTTTCACGCCTTCCCGAAGCGGCTGGTCCGTATAGTGTATCACATGCTTCATACCCGAAACATTTACATTCAGGTGTTTCCCGCCCTTGGCGATGTAAACCGTACCGTTTTCCAGTACATCGCCCTCCTGCGCTTCCTTCACTTTCAGTTCGCTTAAAGTATCCAGCCTTTCCGCCAGGGATGCCGTAAAACCCGCCGGCATATGCTGAACGATAACCACCGGCGCATTCAGTCTTCCCGGAAGTTCGGGAACCACTGCCTGCAATGCCTTCGGTCCGCCCGTGGAACTGGCAATGGCAACCACCCGGTTTCCCGTGGGCTTTTTCTCATGACGGCTCAAGACTTCCACCACCTTGGGAGCGGGTTTTAACGTCCCGGTCTTTGTGGGTTTTAAAAAGGAAGTCATTTTACTTTCCGTCGCGGCCACAAGGATTTCGATTAAACGGCGCTGGAAGTCTTCCTTCCGGCAGCCTACCGCATTATCCGGTTTATGTACGAAATCAAGGGCACCCAGCTCCAATGCGTCCATTGTCACCTTCGCGCCTTCCTTCGTATCGGTGCTCGCCACCACTACACGCGCATCGATTTGGCGTTTCTGCAACTGCTTTAACAGTTCCAGTCCGTTCATCTTCGGCATGTTAATGTCCAAAACTACTGCATCGTAGCTTTTCCTGCCAAGAAGCTCCAACGCCTCCAAACCGTTTGTAGCCCTGTCTTCTACTTGGAATCTTTCATCTTTGTTTATTATATCACATAAAACCCTTCTCACGAGTGCAGAGTCATCAACAATCAATATTTTTTTCACAAATTGCCACCCCTTCCAAAAAAAATCAATCCTTTTTCTGCAAGTTTTTTCTTTCTTCCTCGAAGATGAATTTAATGATTTCCTCCCTCACTTCATTATCGATGTTCACATACTGTACCCGGTGTTCGTAAAAACCGGGACGATTCTCCATCCTGTTTACGGCAAGCACTTTTCCAAGCACTTCGTATTCCTTCCTCGCGTCATTTTTTTCCAACTGGTACCGGCAAAGCAGGATGCTGCCCTCCTCATACCAGTAATTGGAAATAAACCGCAGCCCGCCCCCGCTGATGTCCACGATAATGCTTCTTTTTAACGGCAGGTTCGGCATCATCTGCTCCTCGGTAAGCCCGCTTTCCTCCACCGCCTGTATTTCCTCCGATTCCAGCACCCTCGACTGCATCTCCAACGCACAACTGAACCGGTAATACTGTCTTCTCTGTTCCCTGCGCAAATTACTGATCAAATCCATGATTAGCAGGTAATTCCCGCCCTTTTTGTCCCTGTCGACAATTTTCGCCCTGCATTGGTACAGACCGCCTTCCGCATAGAAAAACAAATCGTGCTCCGAGCCGATGGGAAGCAGAATGAGTTTCGTTTTCTCCATGGGCATCACTACCGCCACCCTGTCCCCTGACAGAATATCATATACCTGTGTTTCATATAACCTGATTTCCGGCTCCAGCTCCGGATTCAGCCTTCTTTTTATACTCCTTATATCAACCTTATTCCCCGGCACCACATATTTTGATAATAATTCTGCCATTCTCTCAACCTCTACTTTTTCATATTAAATATATGGGAAAAAAAGGATGCCATCCCTCTCCTGTCATAACTGTCCGCGACCGGTTTATCTATGAGCTTCGACGCTATTTTTTCGTATGCCTGCGCTGACTTCGCATGGGCATACTCCATGGATACCGGTTTCTGCTGCATAACTGCCTTCAATAGCTGCGCATCCTCCGGTATTTCCCCCAGGTATTCCATGGGCGTCTTTAAATATTTTCCCGCAACGGCGCTTAACTTCTCATATAATACCGCGCCGTCCCCCGTTTTATGTACCTTATTCGCCACCAGTTTAATCTTTGTTTCCTCTTTGCGGTACTGCGGATGCCTGCTTAACGCTTTTAACAGGGAATAGGAATCCGTAATGGAAGTCGGTTCCGGCGTGGTCACAAGAAGCACCTCGCTGCTTGCCACCAGAAATTCCATCACGGCATCGGCGATCCCCGCGCCGGTATCCACAATAATAGTATCGGCCATTTCATCCAATTGCGAAAGGCTTTGGATGATGGTCCTTAAATGATCCAGATTCAGGTTGGACAGCCCCGTGATACCCGAACCGCCTGAAATGAAACCCACATCCATCGGTCCCCATGTAATGATTTCCCTGATGTCCTTCCCCTGGTAAATCAAATCACTTAAATTGTGCTTCGGTACAGCCCCGAACATAATCTCGATGTTTGCAAGTCCGAAATCCGCATCCAAAATGATTACTTTCTGCCCCATTTTCCGGAATTGGACCGCCAGATTAATGGATGTATTGGACTTTCCGACTCCGCCTTTCCCGCTTGTCACGGTGATGACACGCGCCAAAGGTCTTTGTGGATGACTGTTGGCTTTTATAAGATTTCTTAACTGTTCAGCCTGATCCATACCTGTATCTTCCTCCTACTTTCCTCCGAGCAACTGCTTCACGGTCTTCTGGGGGTTGAAATCTTCCAAATCATCCGGTACGTTCTGCCCGCAGGTAACATAGGACAGCGCCGCGCCCGTGTACAGCTTGACATTCAGCAGATTTCCGTAAGCACTCGTTTCATCCAGCTTGGTAAAAATAAGTTTATAGTCCGTCACCTCCGTGTAAGCATCCACGATTTTAAGCAAATCCCGGTACTTTGTCGTCGCGCTTAAGACTAAAAACACCTCCTTTTCCGCCGTCCCGTCCACGGAATGCACAATTCCTTTCATTGTTTCCTTCTGCTCCTCGTTTTGGTAAGAATGCCCCGAGGTGTCCACAAACACATAATCATACCCGATAAAGTCCCTGTATGCTTCGCCGATTTCCTCCCGCGAATAAACGATACGGAACGGTACTTCCAAAATCCCCGCATAGGTACGCAGTTGCTCCGCCGCCGCAATCCGGTACGTATCTGCCGTTATAAGCGCCACTTTCTTTTTCTCATCCACAATGTACCTGGAAGCGATTTTTGCAATGGTGGTCGTCTTGCCCACGCCCGTGGGACCGATGAAAAAGACCATTTTCGGTCCTTTTTCCGGCGGCGTGAGTCCCTCCTGCTTTCCGAATTTCAAAATCATTTTCTGGTAAATATTTGTAAGCGCATAGTCAAAAGGAATGTTTGGCTTTGCGCTCTTTTCAATTTCATCGATAATCTGGTTGGCATATTTTTCACTGACCTCATTATCAAGCATCGTATTATACAGCAGCTTCATGAACTTCTCCAACTCGCTGGCGGGAGCTTCCTCCTCGTCCTCCACCCTCTCCTCCTCGGGTTTTTGGAACTGCTGTTCCAAAAGGGAATGGAGGTTATTTAACTTTTCCTCCAAAAACGCGTTGTCACGCTTCTCCTCGTTTAAATCCTCCACCACCAGTTTCCGGTTTTGGTATGGTTCCCTCGCCTGGGGATACCCCATGCTTCCGGCAGGCAGCACAGGTTCCCGCTTCTCCTCGCTCCTGACAGGGGCATAGCGTTCGTTTTCCTCCTCCAGCGCCACCGTAACCTCCACCGTCTCGGATAAGAAGAAACGGAGAATTCCTTTCCTCTTTACGTTCCGGACGTTCATGATTACGACGTTGCTGCCCAATTCCTTTTTCGCCGCTTCCACCGCGTCATTTTCGGTCTTCCCCTGAAACTTCTTAATTATCATGCTATTGTCACCATCCCAATCGATTGTAATTCAATGTTTGATTCGATTTCATTATACGAGACTACGATTAAATCCCTGTAATAATCTTCCGTCAGCCGCTTAAAATACATACGTACAATCGGTGAAGTAATAATTACGGGGTTCTTGCCGAGGTTTTCCAGCTTTTGGACTTCCTCTCCCACCGAAGCCAAAATCGCTTTCGTCCGTTCCGGGTCCAATGCAAGGTAAGCGCCCTGTTCCGTCTGCTTTACATTGTTCATGATTTCCTGCTCGATCTTCGGGTCCAGCGTAATAACACTGGTCGTTTCGTTAGCAGGGAAATACTTGCCGGATATCGCCCGTTTCAGGCTCTGCCTAACATATTCCGTCAGGATATCCGTATCCCTTGTGGTCACGGCATAATCTGCCAGCGTTTCAAATACGCTCAGCAAATCACGGATGGAAATGCCTTCACGCAGCAGATTCTGCAATACCTTCTGAATCTCGCCGATGCCAAGCAGCTTCGGAACCAGTTCCTCCACCAAAGAAGGATTGGATTCCTTGATATTGTTGACCAGGTTCTGTACATCCTGCCTGGTCAGCAGTTCCGCAATGTACTGGCGGATAACTTCCGTCAAATGGGTAGCGATAATGGACGGCGGATCCACCACCGTATAACCGAGGCTCTCCGCACGCTCCCTTTGGCTTTCCGTAATCCAAATGGCAGGAAGATGGAAGGAAGGTTCAAATGTGGGAATACCGGTAATTTCTTCCTCCACGTAACCCGGATTCATTGCCATGTAATGGTCAAAGAGGATTTCACCCTCGCTGACCTGCACACCTTTTATTTTGATGATATATTGGTTCGGATTCAACTGTATGTTATCGCGCAGACGGATAATCGGCACAATCGTACCAAGTTCCAGCGCAATCTGCCTTCTAATCATAACAACGCGGTCTAACAGGTCGCCGCCCTGGTTCACATCCGCAAGGGGAATAATGCCATAACCGAATTCCAGCTCGATAGGGTCTACCTGAAGCAGACTGTTGACATTCTCCGGCTGGCGCACTTCCTCCGCCGCCATTTCATCCGCATCGACCTCCGACTCAATTTCCGCCGTTTCAATGGTACCTGCCATAATCCTTCCGACAATCAGGAAGAAAACGCCCAAAGAAATAAAAATCAAATTATTCAACGGGGTCAGGATACCAAGCCCGATTAAAACGCCCCCCACCAAATACATCACTTTCGGCACGCCGAAAAACTGCCGGATCAAAACCGAACCGAAATCCGCTTCTTTCGTACCCTTTGTCACCAGAATACCGGTAGACAGTGAAATCAACAGGGACGGAATCTGACTGACCAGACCGTCGCCGATGGTCAGAATCGCATATTTGTCCAGCGCCTCGCCCACCGGCATTCCCTGCCGCAGCACACCCATGGCGATACCACCGATGATATTAACTGCCGTAATCAGAAGTCCCGCCGTAGCATCCCCCTTCACGTATTTCACGGCACCGTCCATGGAGCCGAAAAAGCTGGATTCCTCCTGAATCTTATCCCTTCTCCTCTTTGCCTCGGCATCATCAATGGCTCCCGTATTCAAATCCGCATCAATTGCCATCTGCTTACCGGGCATGGCATCCAGCGTAAACCTCGCCGTTACCTCAGCCACACGCTCGGAACCTTTATTGATGACCATAAACTGGATTAAAATTAAAATAATGAAAATAATGGCACCCACAATCAGGTCACCGCCGCCCACGTATCCGCCGAACGTTGCCACCACGTTACCGGGATCCCCCGTGGTAAGAATCAGCCTCGTGGAAGAAACGTTAAGGGCAATCCGGAATATGGTCGTAAACAGCAAAATGGTCGGGAAGAAAGAAAGTTCCAGCACCTCTTTTGCAAACATACATCCAAACATAATCGAAAACGCCACAGCCATGTTGCAGGCCAGCAAAACATCCAATAACTGGGAGGGAATGGGAATAATGAACATTACAAATGCCGACAGTAAATATAATGCGACACCCAAATCCGCTTTTCTCACACCTACTCCTCCTCTCTACTATGCTTTCCCCTGCAAATGGTACACAAACGCAAGGATTTCCGCTACTGCCTGATACAACTCCGGCGGTATGAATTCCCCTACCTCCACGTTTGCATACAGCATACGGGCAAGGGGTTTGTTCTCCACGATTTCCACATGGTTCTCGCGGGCTACTTCCTTTATTCTCTGTGCAAGATGGTCCTGTCCCTTCGCAAGTACCATCGGCGCATCGTACTTCTCCGCATCATACTTAATTGCCACCGCATAATGGGTCGGGTTCGTAATTACCACATCCGCTTCGGGGAGCTGCTGCATCATCCTCCGCCTGGAAGCCTCCATCATACGCTGCTTCTGCTTTCCCTTAATTTTGGGATCCCCTTCCTGGTTCTTGTATTCGTCCTTCACTTCCTGCTTCGTCATCTTCATGTCATCCATAAACTTGTACTTTTGGTACGCGTAATCGGCCAAACCAATGACGATGTACACGGCGGAAATACGGATTCCCAAATTAATCGCCAAATCCCCCACCAGCGCAATGCCCTGGTTTAGGGAAATGTCGTACAACAGGTAAATTTCCCCAATCTTTCCCTTCAGGTAAGAATATACCATGAATATAATTAACCCTAACTTCAATATGGATTTAAACAGCTCCACCAACGACTTAGGGGAAAATATCTTCTTAAAACCCTTAACGGGATTTAATTTGCTGAACTTCGGCGTCAGCGGTTTTGCTGTTGGCCTCCACTTCACCTGCACCAAATCACAGAGGAAAGCCACCAGGAAACCTATCAAAAACACCGGCCCCACAATTACAATCATATCCAGTATGGTACGCTTAAATACTGTATTGATGTTCCGCAGCGGAAGCTGTCCGTCGTACATCCTGACGTAATCGGGAATTTGGGAGTAAAGACTGTGAAATCCCCCCAAAAACCGGGTTCCCATGACACCCACATACAGCTTCATGAGCAGGAACAGGGCAAGCAGGCCAAACGCATTGGAAATTTCCTTACTTTTTGCCACCTGTCCTTCTTTTCTCGCGTCCTTTAATTTTTTGGAGGTAGGCTTTTCCGTTTTTTCGCCGCCCGGACCATCCTTTGCAAAAAACTGGAGGTTATATCTTAACATTACATCATTCCCTCTACAAATGATACTACCATTTTCTTCATCTGCCGAAAAATGAAATCCGCGGCACCCGGAAGCATCCCGGTGGTCAGGAACAATACGCTGATACCCACCAAAACCTTAATCTGGATACCCACCGCAAACATGTTCATCTGCGGGGACACCTTCGCCAAAATACCCAAAATCGCGTTTAACATAATCATCACCGCAAAAAGGGGAAGACAGATGCGGAAACCGATAATGATATATTCGCTCATAAAACGGATTGCCGTATCGACAAAAGTTCCCGGCCGGAAAACGGCACCGTTCACCGGTATGAGCCGGAACGTATCCGCCAATGCTTTTAACAAGTATTCATACATTCCCGTAAGAATCAGCATCAGGGTAATCATATACTGGTACAGGATACCCGAAATACTCGTGGACTCCCTTGTAGTGGGGTCCATCAACGACACCATCGACAACCCCGTCTCCATATCCATGATACGCCCCGCAAAGGAAACGATAGTGTTGCACATATTTACGCCGAAGCCGATAATTAAGCCGGTAAACGCTTCCTTAGCCACAATTACCGTATACTGCAGCGTCGTATCGTAGCGCACGGTTTCATGGGGCGTCACCACCTGGAACATAATGACCGACAGGAAGAAAGCAAGCCCAATCCTGACGTTTCTCGGCGTATTGTTCATGCTGAAAAACGGTACAATAAAAACAAAACAGGAAACCCTCGCAAATACCAGCAGGAAATATTCAAGGTCTGCATAGGTAAAACTATAATCTATCATAATATTACCTTATATACAGACTGAAATCCGTCCAAAGACGTATCATGAAGTCCGTCATTTCATTCGCCATCCAATGTCCGATAATCATAATAGTCAGGAAAATACTCAGTACCTTCGGCACAAAAGTAAGCGTCTGTTCCTGAATCGAAGTAACGGTTTGGAAAATACTGATGATAAGTCCCACCGCCATCGATATCAGAAGCACCGGCGCTGCCGTCTTAATAATCAGAAACAATGCCTCGCCCGTAATCGCAGTTACGTCATCAATTGTCATGCCATACCTCCTTTTCCATCCTCCAAACTCCATAACCGCCCTCATCCCCCTTATTCAGGGAACCCCTAACAGGAAACAATGTCAGGCAGCTAATAAAATGTTTTCACAAGGCTTCCGATGACAAGGTTCCAACCGTCCGCAAGCACAAACAGCAAAATCTTAAACGGCATGGAAATCGTGGTAGGCGGCAGCATCATCATACCCATACTCATAAGTGTGGATGCCACAACCATATCAATCACGATAAACGGAATATAAATCAAAAACCCGATAATAAAAGCTGTCCTCAGCTCACTGATGATAAAACTGGGAATCAGTACCGTATTGGGAATACTGTCAAGGCTGTACCCGTCATCCCACTCCGTCTTGCTGATTTCCATAAACAGCCGCACATCTCTCGTCTGTGTCTGCCCGTACATAAACTGCCGGAAAGGCTGCATACCGGTTTCCAATGCCTGCGCCTGGTCAATTTCACCTGCCTCAAAAGGAATGACCGCCTCCTCATACACCTGGTTTAACGTAGGCTGCATGATAAAAAAAGTCAGAAACAAAGCTAACCCAATCAGTACCTGGTTTGGGGGTGCTGTCTGGGTATTCAAAGCCGCCCTCGTAAAATGCAGAACAATAAGGATTCTGGTAAACGAGGTAAGCATTATGATTAATATGGGCGCCAACGCAATAAATGTCAGCGTCAGCAATATCCTAAGGGAGCCGTTGAGCTGTCCGTTACTGCCGCGGTATGTCAGCGTCACCGTATTGGCAATGTTCAGTTCCCTTAAATCCTCCGGTGTCTGTGACGTACCGGGATCCTCCACGACCGTTCTTTCGTCTGTGGTTCCCGTAAGGTTGGATTCCCTCGCCGCCGCATAAACGGGAAGCGGACGGCTTATACAGAATAAAATGCCCACCAGTAACAGCAGGCATATTACTTCCGTTCCTCTCCCAAAGATAAATTTGCTTTCGGAAAAAAACTTCTTGGAAAAATATTTCTTCATTTATCTCGCCTATTCTTCATTCTTTCGGTTGTTGTCTTTTCCTCTTGCCATTTCAAGTATTTTCTTAAAATCAGGCATGGCAGCAGCCGGTTTATCTTGTAAATGAATCTGCTCGGCGGGTATTTCCGCAAGGAACGTAACCGTATCCCTGCAGATTGCTACTGCCAAATATTTCTCCCCGGTCCTTACGATTTGAATATATTTATTCGCCGTCAGGCGGTACGTTTCCACCGTCTCAATATTCACATTATGGGCATTTACACTGCCCTGTACCCTGGCAATCCATTTCGTGGCTAGCCAGGTGACAAACAGTACCAAAACAAAAAGAAACAATACCGTACACAACTGCAAAAACGAATCCATACCGTCCGATAACGTAAGTAACATTTAACCTACTACTTTCTTAACGGCTTCCAACACACGGTCCGCCTGGAACGGCTTCACGATGAAGTCCTTTGCCCCTGCCTGAATGGATTCGATAACCATTGCCTGCTGTCCCATGGCAGAACACATGATGACAAGTGCGCCGGGATTGGACTCCTTAATTTTCTTAAGTGCCTGGATACCGTCCATTTCCGGCATCGTAATATCCATAAGCACGAGGTCGGGATTTAACTCGTTATATTTTTCCACCGCCTTCGCACCGTTTTCCGCTTCCCCAGCCACGTTGTATCCGTTTTTCGTAAGGATATCCTTAATCATCATACGCATAAATGCCGCATCATCACAAATTAAAATATTCTTAGCCATATTCTTTTTCTCCTATTCCCTTTCTTCTTACTTGACCCCTTTTTCCGGTCATTTGATTACTTGATAATTTCAGTTACGCGGATACCAAAACTTTCTTCAATTACCACCACTTCGCCCTTCGCTACAAATTTACCGTTTACTAATACATCTATCGGCTCACCGGCAATCTTATCCAGCTCAATAATTGTACCGGGTGCAAAGTCTAAAATCTCGGAAATCGATTTGCTTGTTCTTCCAAGTTCCACCGTAACTTCCAACGGCACATCCATAATCAGCCCTATGTTTTCGCTGCTTGGAATTGCACTGTAATCCGCAGAAAAATTCTGGAACTGTGCTGGTTGGACATTCATATTCATTTGGGGCATCGCCATCTGCATTTGAGGCATTCCCATCGGTTGCTGCGGCATTCCCATTTGGGGCATCGCCATCTGCATTTGGGGCATCCCCATCTGCATCTGCGGCATTCCCATCGGCTGCTGTGCTCCCATCGCCATCTGCGACATATCCGGCTGCGGTGCCGGTGCAGGCGCTGCAGGAGCGGGTGCTGGTGTCGGTGCAGGCGCAGGCGCTTCTTCTTCTGCCACATCCTGATTACCCTTTACGGTATCATAAATGCTCTTGGCAAATTCAATCGGATACAACTGCATGATAGTACTGTCCACCACATCCCCAATCTGCATCCGGAAAGCAATCTTCGCAAAGGTACCGTCCAAAAAGGAAGCTATATCTCCGCCCTTCTTAAAGGCATTCAAATCCACAAGGCTTGCCTCCGGGGGACTGATATCAATCATCATGCCAAGCATGGTGGAAAGTGAAGTTGCCGCAGAACCCATCATTTGGTTCATGGCTTCGGAAATTGCACTTAAATGCAGTTCCCCGAGTTCTCCTTCCGTATTGGTACCATCGCCGCCCATCATGAGGTCGGTGATAACCTTAACATCATGTTCCTTTAACACAAGGATATTGGAACCATCCAGTCCGGCCGTATACTTAATTTGGATAAATACGCAGGGTCTTTCGTATCCTTCCACAACCCCCGCCCAGTCGGACAGGGATACCTTCGGCGTCGTAATATCGACTTTTCTGTTTACGAGGGAATACAACGTGGTCGCAGAAGAACCCATACTGATATTGGCTATTTCCCCGACTGCATCTCTCTCAACTTCCGTCAGCAGGCTTTCATCAATCACGGAACCGGAACTTTCTTCGGCAGCATCTTCGCTGTCCCCTTCTGCCTCCGACAAATCCATTCCGTTCAACAATGCATTTATTTCATCCTGAGATAACATTCCGTCCATGTTACTCCCCCTCTCTGATTACCGAGGTGACCCTCACAGCATATCTGTCTTTGCTGGATCCCGGTAACGCGGTAAATTTCTTTATATTTCCGACATAAACATTCAGTTCATTGTCAACATCCTTATCCAGCCGTATGATATCGCCCGGCTGGAGACAAACAAAATCGTTAACTGAAATGGTGCTCATTCCAAGGACAGCCTTTACGGGAATGCTCACCCTGCGAATCATGGATTCAATATATTCCTCATAATTTTCGTCATCGCTCTCCTTCATGGTGGAATACCAGTACTTCGTATTCAGGTTATCCATTACGTTCTCCAGCGTGAAGAACGGGAGACAGATATTCATGAAGCCTTCCACGTCGCCGATTTTTATGTTCATCGTGACGATGGCAACCATGTCACTGGGGGCTATAACCTGCGCAAACTGTGGATTCGTTTCAATCCGCTCCAGCATGGGCGATATGTCCACCACGTTTTTCCATGGTTCCCTCATAAGCTGCATACAGACAATTATGATTTTTTCCAGTATCGTCATTTCTATTTCCGAGAAATCCCTGTTTTTTTCCAAAGGAGTTCCCTGACCACCAAGCATCCTGTCTATCATTGCAAACCCTAAATTGGGCGACAGGTCTATGATGATATTACCCGGGAGCGGGGAAAAGTTAATGATTCCCAAAATAACCGGATTGGATAACGCATTGGAAAATTCCTCAAACGTTACCGTTTCGGAGCTTGCCACACTGACCTGTATATTCTTGCGTAAATAAACCGGAAGGTTCGTGGATACAAGCCGTCCATAATGTTCATGGATGATTTCCAATGTACGCAAATGCTCCTTGGAGAACTTCACGGGCCGTTTAAAATCATAATTCTTGACCTGTTTGTCATTGTTCTCCTGCATATCATCTACATCCAGCTCGCCCGTGCTAAGCGCGGCGAGCAGATTATCTATTTCGCTTTGTGACAGTACCTCACCCACTTAAGTCACCTCCTGCCTTTTCTTTTTAGCAGATTATGAGAACTTAATGTCACTAAACGAAACATTATAGATGAAATCCGAATCAAACATCTTTTGGAGGCTCGCCAGTATTCTTGCCTTCGCCTCATCCTGTGCTGCCGGAGACTTAAGCTCATTCACCGTATAGCTTCCAAGCACCGTATTGATTTCACTGGAAATCAGGGGAGAATAGGACTCCATGGTTTCTGCCGAACCGTAATCCTTATATCCCTTCGCCTTCGTGTCAATGGAAAGAACGATGCTGACCAGACAATACTGCGTGCCCTCCACCCCTTCTTCCGCACGCATCGCCACGGTAAGTTCCGGTACGTTATAAACTTCCGTTTGGGAAAGCGGAACATCCCTGACCGCACTTCCGTCCGGTCCGCCTTCCAGTTCCAGCTTTAACACGGACGCAATATCCGTCACAAGCTGTGATGTCTTCTTTGACGCGCCCACCACGCTGAACATCATAATCGCCGTCAGCACGATATTCACGATGAGCAATGCCAGTATTATTATGGACAGTAAATTTTTCTTCATGTAAAACTTCCTCCCACTCTCTTAATAGGAACTCAGCGAATTATAGATGCGTATTTCCACCCTGCGGTTCAATGCCCTGCCTTCCGGTGTTGAATTATCCGCAATCGGGACATATTCTCCCCTTCCGGAGTGTTTCACCATCGAAGGATCCAAGTTTGTGTGCCCCATCAAATAATTGAATACGGAAAGCGATCTTCCGCCGCTAAGTTCATCGTTATTGGAGTACTTTGCTCCCGACATCGGTACATTGTCCGTATGCCCTTCTATTTCTATGGTACTCTCCGCATAGCGTTCCAACATCACGCCGATTTGGTCAAGTACCGGCAGGGACTGTTCCTTTAATTCCGTACTTCCTGAATCAAACAACAACGACCCCTGCAGTGTAAGCTGCACATATTGGGAGGTAAATTCAATATCCACCACACCTTCCAAATTCTGTTCCCGCACCGCTTCATCAATCTTCTCGGCAAGTTCTTCGGATTCCTCCAACTTTGCCTGTTCAATTTGTTCCACCGCTTCTTCCAGTTCCTGGGTTTCTTTTAAATCTTTCGGCGTCTCGTCATTTTCCGCCGCCTTACCCGTACTGTTAATGTATTCATCCAGTTCGTTCAACTGGCTCATACCGGCACTTACCAAAATACCATCCCCGATTGCCTGCGCGCCTCCCGAAAAAATACTGAAACTTTGGGAGAAAGATGCCGCCACCTGTTCAAACTTCTGCGCATCCACCGTAGACATGGAGAACAATAACACGAAGAAACACAAAAGCAGGTTCATCAGGTCGGCAAAAGTATCTTTCCATAGTGCCGGCGGCTTTTGCGGATCTTCCCTTTTTTTCTTAGCCAACCGCGTCACCTCCGTCCTCGCCTGCACCCTGTGCTACTCTATCCTGAGGGGCAAGGAAGGATTTCAGCTTTTCTTCGATTACCCTTGGGTTCTCGCCTGCCTGTATGGAAAGAAGACCTTCTATCATAATCTCTTTCAACATAACCTCCTGCCCGTTATTTTCTTTTAACTTATTGGAAACCGGAGCACAAATCCAGTTCGCCAGCATGGAGCCGTACAAAGTGGTAATCAGCGCCACCGCCATGTTCGGTCCGATTGCCGAAGGGTCATCCATCTGCTGCAACATGTTAACCAAACCAATCAGCGTACCAATCATCCCCCATGCGGGTCCCATCGCGGCAACCTGGTCCCAAAAACCGATTTTTGACTTATGCCTGTCTTCCAAGCTCACCAGTTCCGTTTCCATAATGGCACGGACCAACTCCGGATCGGTACCATCCACGATAAGCAGTATTCCTTTCTTAAGAAAATCATCATTCAAATCCGATGCCGCTTCTTCCAAGGAAAGTAAACCTTCCTTACGGGCAACGTTCGATAATTCGATTACTTTCTGTATCATCTCCGGCGTGTTAATCGTCGGTGCTTTAAAAATCAGCTTGATACTCTTTAATCCGCCAAGGAAATTTTCCATGGAATAACAAGCCAGCACGCAGGCGAAAGAACCACCCAGTGTAATGAATATGGAAGGCACATCGACAAAGTTACCAAAAGCCGCGATATCATATCCACTACTGGACAGGATACCAAATATAATCATGATTCCACAAACTACAAGACCGATAATTGATGCTATATCCACGAATCCTCACCCACATTTCCGCGTCAATCCGCAAAAATATCCTTTCTATACGATTTTACTAGATTTTTCACTTCTTGTCTACTTTCTTTTACAATTATTTTGCGGCCCGTGGTAAATGATATGACTGTATCCGGTGTTTCCTCCACCAGTTCCATCAGATCAGGGTTAATCAGAACCTTGATTCCGTTTATCTTCGTTACCTCAATCATTTGTCCACTCTCCCTCATAGTGAACCGGCAGGGGATGCTCCGGTGCATCCTTCGGCATTCCCCTGCCAGTTATACCACTCCCATTATATTACTAACGCTTAAGGTTTGTCAATTCCTCTAACATTGTGTCGGAAACCGTAATAATACGGCTGTTTGCCTGAAATCCCCTTTGGGTGGTAATCATTTCCGTAAATTCCTGTGACAAATCGACGTTACTCATCTCCAATACGCCGGACTGCATATAGCCGCCGCCTGCTTCGATGTCCTCACCGATACCGTCAAACTCGCCGGAGTTCATCGTTGCGGAATAGAGGTTGTCGCCCTGTTTCTCAAGACCGGATGCATTGGCAAACGTCGCCGTTGCAATCTGCCCCAAACACCGGCTCATACCGTTGTCATAGGATGCGGTAATGATACCGTTCTTGGCGATGGAAATACCGATCATGTCACCGATTTTACGCCCGGTGCCAAGTCCCTTTGCCGTTCCCTTTGCAGCCCCTACCGTACTGGAGCCGCCGTTGTTTACGTTCTTCGTATTTGAGAAATTAATGCTGATATCTTCAAACATATCACCCGCACCCGCAAGACCAAGCGTAATTAATCCTTCATTATTTCCTCCCACACTATCAAATAAACCTGTTCCCACATCATAAATAAGATTGGCAGAATTCTGCACATCTTTTTTTGTAATCGTTAAGGTACCATCCTGCTCGATTGTAAATTCCTTTACACCCTCCGTACCGAGATTTAACCCGTTATACATCACTGAAATATCCGCTGCTGTGGGTACCGGTGTTGGAGCCGGCGTCTGCCCGGCAGTAGCCGTAATGGTTCCTGTGGCAGGATCAAACGTATATTTTCCCACACCTGCAGTATGCGTCGTACCGCCTACCGTTACGGCTGCAGAAGTAATATTCGGTGTTACGGTTACCCCGGCAATCGGAGCCTTGGTTCCTACCTGATTTGCGGGACCCGTAATCACCAACTGTCCTTTCGCATTAATCGAAGCATTTGTAATCGTTGCCGCATCCGTTGCATTGATGCCGTATACGGCAGCCACATCTGCAGCCAATCCGCCGGCACCCGCAACCAGCTCAGCACCGATTGTCGGAGTAATAGTCGGTACCGTAACACCCGTAGCCGAACTGAATGCTACCGTCCCCGCCAAGGTCGGCGTCGTCGAACAGCTCTTTGAAATGGAACAATCCACTTCCATTGTCTTGCTGCCGAATGTCACCAATCCCAACATGTCAGGTCCAATGGATTTTCCGGTACCGGAATCCAAAATATCATCCAGCGATACGTAATACCTCCCTGTCTGTCCTGCGGAATGGATACTGAACTTCGCCGTATATAAATACCCCTTCTTATCATAAAATTCCAGGTTCATGATACGTCCCGAAGAACTGTTAACCTGTGTATCGTTTCTGTCAAGAATACCCGATACCCTGCCGTCCGTGGTAGCTGCCGCATCATAGGTCATGTTCGCATCGTTCATAATCTGCAGCGGGGATACCGTATCCTTCTTCGGATTGCCCGTTTCAGGATCTACCTGCCATCCCATGACATTGTAACCGCTGCTGGTCATGGCAAGATTGCCCGCACCGTCCACATAGAAGGAACCGTCCCTCGTAAAGAAGTTCTCTAACCCGTTGTTTACAATGAAAAATGCTTCCCCGGTAATCATGAT
>CAJUMD010000017.1:0-13889 GCA_910587275.1 uncultured Kineothrix sp. | reverse complement strand
CATTTCCCGTATTCTGGGCAGAACCCTGCCCTTTGATGTTCGTGTTGATGGCGCCCACCTGTACACCAAGACCGATCTGCTTTGCGTTGATACCGCCCACACCCGTTTCCGCATTGGCACCGGATGCCGCCTGCGTCGTCTGGTACATCAGATCCCTGAATGTGGTGGACTGTGATTTATAAGCTGTTGTGTTGACGTTCGCAATATTATTACCGATAACGTCCATCTTGATCTGGTGTGTCCTAAGACCTGCCACACCAGAGAACAATGATCTCATCATAATGAATGACCTCCTAAAATCATTACCCTAAGTCATTTACCTTTCAGTGCCTTCCCATCCGCTTCTTCCGTCATTCCAAAGCGAAGCCTCCGCAAAGGTCCGGCTATATGATTACGGCACCGTCAATATTGGTAAATATGTTTTCCTCTGTTTCCGTTTGGTTCATGGCTGTCACTACCGTATTGTTCGGTACGTTTACGATAAATGCCAGTTGGTCCACAAGAACCAGTGATTCGTTAATT
This sequence comes from uncultured Kineothrix sp., assembly GCA_910587275.1. Classification (GTDB taxonomy): domain Bacteria; phylum Bacillota; class Clostridia; order Lachnospirales; family Lachnospiraceae; genus Kineothrix. The sequence continues at coordinate 13,367 of CAJUMD010000017.1, read as the reverse complement.
CCTTTCGCACCTGCCTTCAAGGTTCCCGCCTGCAGCCGCTCCATTTGACTGTCCGAAAGCTCTATGCCCCGTTCTGACAAACGGTTTGCCGCATGTTTGGAAAATCTCACCCCTTGGGCACTGTCGGTATCCTTCGCCGTCTTATTCAGAACATCCTGAAAGGAAATGCCGCCCGCATCCGTGCTTTTCCGGCTCTGTTTCGACTGCACAAAGTATTTTGCCTGCAGTTGTTCTATGGAAAGGAACTGATTATTTTGGATTTTCATAATCTCCTCCTCCTTGAGAATTCCTTACCCATCCTTATTCCGGTTTCTTATTATCCGTATCCGTTTTATCTCCGTCCGTATCCGTCTTATCGTCGTCGGGATCCGTCTTGTCTCCGTCCGTACCATCGGTGGTGCCGTTGTTCTCATCCGCATCCGCCTGAAGCTCATCAATACGTTTCACGTATTCCTGCAGCTTCTCCACGTATTCTTTCGGTACGAAAGCCTTCTCGTAATCGGACATCTGCTGGTAAATCGCATCCAGCGCTTTCACTACCTTGGAGCTTTCCAGCGTCAGATTATCCATAATCGGGAGCTTATCGATTGCCATCGCCAGTTCTTCCGCCAACTGTACCGCATCGAGATAAGTCTGGTCTTCAATTGCATATACGTCATCCAGAGAATACAGTCCGCCGTCGATGGAAACATAGGATTTACCGTTCTGGTATGTCACGTAATCCACGCGTCCTTCAATCTGCGTTTCCTTACCCATGGAATCCGTTGTATTAACTACTACCACCTTGCCTACCATGGAGGAAGCCCTGGTTAATTCCATGGTGTTTGCCATATTCTGCATCTGCTCCAACGAGGAAAACTGTGCATACTGTGCCACGAATTCCGTATTGGAAGTCGGTTCCAACGGATCCTGGTATTTCATCTGTGCCACCAAAAGTCCGAGGAAGGCATCCTTATCCAATGTGGACTTATTTTTCACCTTATCTCTCGAAAGAGAAGATGCGGATTCGCTTTCCACAACTTTACCGTCTTTGATTTGGGCAATAGGTGCTGCCATATAATCTCTCCTTTCTGCATTTTAACTAAATCACTTTCTGTTATCACTATAAATTCCTGGCTTTGCGGAATCCCTTATGCCGTGAAATCCACGGTACCGCCTCCTGCCGCCATCATTTCCACTGCCAGCCGGTCTTCTTCTTCCAGCGTTTCTTCCTCCGGATTCATTTCATTCAGGTTCAGTTTCCTTACACCCTTCTTTTTCCCTTCCTGAGGCTGCTGTTTACCGTTTCCTTCTCCGTTTAGGTTTCTTTCAAACGCATGGCTCTCCACCGTCACTTCCACGGCTTCCACCTTGATGCCCTGCTCTTCGAAACTGCTCTTAAGCTGGACAATCTGGCTTTCCAAAACCGACTTCACCGCTTCGTTCTGCGTCAGGAACTGTGCCGTAATCACCCCTGCCTTTGATGCGATATTAATGTTTACCGTACCAAGGCTTGCCGGATGAAGCTGTAACTGCATCTGCGTCATATCCGCTTTCACTTGAATCTTCATGTAATTCATAATCTGATCCATGATGTCCTGCGTATCCGCCGTCCTGTCCGCCATCGCCGTTTCAAATGCCGCATCCGCCTGTACGGATGTATGGTCACGGTTTAACAGGTGGTCCAAAATCATGTCGGCACGGGATTCGCTGCCCTGTGAGGAATGATCCTGCTTCGCCCCTTCTTCCTTCTTTGCGGGCTCAACACTTTCCTCCTCCGGCGCCTCCGCTTTTACATTAGTCACTTCCGCCGTTTCCGTCTTGGCATTGCCGTCCACTTCCACACTGACTTTCATGACCTCGCCGTCGCGTTCTACCGTAACCGTATAGTCCTCCTGCCCGTCCGGCAGCAGCGTATCCTGCACCGTCTTGCCGTCCGCATTTACCCCTGTGTCCGTCTGAATCTGTTCTTCCGGCTGCTCCTTAAGCTGTTCCATCAGGGCTTCCAGTTCTTCCGGCATCAGTCCGGTTTCTTCTCCGATTTGGGTCAATTGCCGTTCCACCATCCCCAAAAGATTTTGGAGGGAATCATACAATCCTCCGTCCGTCATAAGGGAAAGCATATCGGCATCTTTCAAGGTCAGTACAAGCTGTGTCATATTGTCCGTATTCAGCAAATCCGCCATGGTAAGTCCAAGGACCTCCATCGCAGCCAGAACTTCTTCCTCCGTTACGCCGAGTTCCTCTGCCACCTCACCGACCAGTTCCTTGCCGGCTTCTTCCATTTCTTTTTGTACTTTCTCCGCCGTCTGCGGCTCTTTTACCTTGGAAGGACTTTGGGATTCCGTATTGTCCTGTACCTTAACGGGTTTACCGTCATCGGAAACCTTCTGCCCGCCGTCGTTCACCTTGTTTTGCGGATTGGGCGCGTTCTGCTTCACCCCGGCATCCTTTTGCAGTGCCATGTTCTGTTGTCCCTTCGCCTTGCTGAATGCGTCGGTAAAGCTGCCCGCCAGTTCTTCCTGCGGCTTTCCTGCCTGCACGGGGGAACCAAATCCCAACAGCGGATTTACGGCTTTTCCTACCGGTGTCGTTATCATTCTTTTCCTCCTCCTTTCTTTTTCGTATTTTGTTTCTTACTGCCTGTTTTGACCTGACGGTCTATATATATAAGCAATTGTTGCCTATTAAGCAGATGCTGCTTACCAAGCAATCGCCTGCATTATATATCAGAAACCATTTTGTTCCATTTCACTTTTTCTGCTTTCAGCTCATATACTTTTTTATACCATATATCCCATACTGCCGAAAATCTTTCCGCCTGTTAAGATTCCGCTAAAATCCCGTCAGGATTCCGGATCCATAATCTTCGTAATACGTGCCGCAACGACAGGATCCATGTTTGCCAGTATGTTTCCACGGTCTTCTGCGCTCATGGAGGAAAGAATGCGTGCCGCCAATCCAAGATTGTCTGTCATTTCTTCAAAAATTTTTGCCGCCGCCTTGGGCTTCATTTCCGAATACGCCTGTGCATACTCTTTTACTTCATTGCTTTCCTCTACCTGCTGTACCACCTGCTTATATAAATATTCTGCCGTGGTAGGATCAATGCTCTCAAAATATTTTTTGTAGGCTTCCTCCCCCGGACCGTTCTCCGCATAAACTACTTCTTCATAAAATTCCGTCTTAATCCTTTGGAATTCCACCTGATTGTCTTCAAAAGTTTTAAGCCTTGCCACCTGCGCCTTTAATTCTTCCACTTCCTCGGTGCTGCTTGCGCCCGCCGCCTGTGCCCGCTGGAGCTCCAGTTCCAATTCCTTGATATAATCCACGGCTTCCTTCAAACTGCTGTAACCGCCGTATTCTTCTCCTCCTCCTGTCGCCGCCTGTTCCGGGCTGCGCTGCTCGGAAGCAGGAAGTATCTTGTTCACCACCGGAATATCCTTAAGCACCGGCGCCAGCACATTGGAACCGAAACCGCCCACATCCAGTTTAATCAACAGACAGAGAATGGCAATCCATACCACAACAATCAGCGTCGTCACAAGGAATACGGAAACACCGCCGCCGTCATCATCCAGCTGTTCTTCCTGTAAGGAAATTTCCTTTGCTCTGCGCTTCGCTTCTTTTTTCTGCTCCTTTTGGTCGGCTTTCAGTTTTTTCTTTTCTTCCGTCAGCCTTTTTTTCTCCTCTTTGGGATCCAAACCCGTCATAAAATCTGTTCCTGCCATGTGATTCACCTTCTTTTCTGTCCATACGTGTAGCTTACCAGTTCATCCACTTCTTTGCTTTCTTTCGCGTTTTCCTCTTTGATAAATGCCTCAAAAGCCTTCTCCCGCAGCTTCTCCTGAACCTTCCGCTCCTGCATGACTTCCTGTAACTTCTGCCGCTCCGCTTCCAACGCGGCTTCCGCCTTCGCCACTTCCAATTTCTGCAGCTCTATAAATTCATCCATCTGTAAAATCGCATTCCGGTTTTCCAAAATATCCATCACTTCCAGTGTGTCTTCCCTCAGCCTGCGCCCTTCCTCCTCATAGGCATCCTTGCGCCGGTAAAAATGTTCCAGCTTTTCCTCCTCCTCGGTCAGGCGCCTGCGCGCCGTGGCAAATTCCATTTTCGCCTGATCTTCCAGCTTATATTTCAGATTCAGGATATTCTGCATCTTATATACAAACTTCGACATAAGCGCCCCTATTCTTCAAACAGTTCTTCCATCATCCGCACGGATTCCTCAAACGTAAACTTATCCTCCACCATCTGCATTAGGAAACTGTTGACTGCTTCAATTTTCTCAATGGCGTAGTCAATGTTCGGATTACTTCCGTTCTTATAGGCGCCGATATTAATCAAATCCTCCGCCTCATTATAAGTGGCAAGTACATTCTTAAGCCTGCCCGCTGCTTTTTTGTGCTCCCGGTCCACAATTTGGCTCATGCACCTGGAGATACTCTGTAAAATATCAATGGCAGGATAGTGGTTCCTGTGCGCCAACTGCCTGCTTAACATAATATGCCCATCTAAAATACTTCGTGCCGTGTCCGTAATCGGCTCATTGAAATCATCGCCGTCCACAAGCACCGTATAAAGCCCCGTAATCGAGCCTTTCTCCGAACGTCCGGCACGTTCCAGCAGCTTCGGCATCTCCGAATACACGCTGGGCGGATATCCCCTGGAAACAGGGGGTTCCCCGCTGGCAAGACCGATTTCCCGCTGTGCCATGGAGAAGCGGGTCAGGGAGTCCATCATAAGCAGCACATCTTTTCCCTGATCCCTGAAATATTCCGCGATGGCGGTAGCCGTCTTCGCTGCCTTATTTCTTTCCAGTGCCGGTTTATCCGAAGTCGCCACCACAACTACCGAGCGTCTCATTCCTTCCGGTCCTAAATCCCTTTCCACAAATTCCCGCACTTCCCTGCCGCGCTCGCCGATTAAAGCGATAACATTTACATCGGCTTTCGTGTTACGGGCAAACATACCAAGCAGCGTGGATTTCCCCACGCCGGAGCCGGCAAAAATACCGATTCTCTGGCCTTTTCCGACGGTAATCAGTCCATCCACCGCCTTTACCCCCAAAGGAAGTACATCGTCGATAATATCCCTGCTCATGGGGTCCGGAGGCGGTGCTTCCACGGAATAAAGTTTTCCGCCTACCGACGCGCCTCCCTCGGTAAGACGTCCCAAACCGTCCAGGGTCTGACCCAGCAGTTCGTCGCCCACCTTTACCATCAGCGCATCACCGGTATTTTCCACCATGCAGCCAAATCCTACGCCCTCCACTACTTCATAAGGCATTAACAGGGTTCTTTTATCCTTAAACCCCACGACTTCCGCCATGATCGGTTTCGTATTTTCTTTTACATCTGGATATATGAGACAGATATCGCCCAAACGGGCTTCCGGTCCTAAGGATTCTATGGTCAGTCCCACGATGTTGACGACCTTTCCCTTCATCTTATAAAACGTATTTTCTGCCACTCTCTCATATTTTACAAAATTCACTGCTGCTCTCAACGGATTACCCCTTCGTATAAGATAATAACCTCAGTTTCTGTGACAATTCCTCCAACTGCGTCCCCAAACCGCAGTCAAAAACTCCCCCATCCGTCTCTATGATACAGTCATTTGCCCCAAGCGTCATGTCTTCCACGATTTCCACCGAAGCATTGGCGGAAACGGATGTAACAAGCACTTCGTTCTTCTTCATGCTCACATACGGGTAATCTTCCTTGGAAACATGAATCAGATAGGTATTACTGCCTTCAATCTTATGCATCGTGGACGAAATCAGATGCATAATAATATTCTGCTCTTTTTTTAAATCCACCCGGAACACTTTCTCATAAATATCAGTCAGCGCCTCCACAAACCGTGGTTCCAGTTCCTCCACTAAGTCCTGGTACTCCGCTTCCAGTCTCTTACGTTCCTGCGCCAACTGGTTCTTCTGTTCCTCCACCTGTGCCACCGCTTCGCCGTAGCCGTCATCATAACCCTGGGCCTTTCCTTCCTCATAAGCCCTGTTTTTCATGGCTTCCAGCTCCTGCTGCACTTCAATCATCGCCTGTGACTTTAAATTCTCCGCCTCCCGGCGCGCCGCTTCCAACACTTCCTGCGCCTGTGCCGACACAATGGCAAGTGCATCCGCGGAAGTCTGCGTCTCCTGTACTTCTTCCGGCCGTTCCGCCTTAATGACCGTGGGAAGTTCCTCATCGGAATCTGCCGTCAGGGCCTCCACCATTTCCGCATCCAACCCGCCCACAAAACCGTCGAAGGAATCCTCCCCAAGCTCGCTCCGTGCGCTGTTTATCATGGCTTCTTCCAAACTCTCTATTTTCTTTGCGATTCTCTCATTATTATCAATCAGGAGCGTATCGTCATCCTGTACAACCACCATATGTGATTTGAAAATATTACCGTTATACAATGATCTCGTCACCTCCGCCTCTGGAGATAACAATTTCTGCAGAATCTTCCAGTTTTCTTATGATATTAACAATCTTCTGCTGTGCTTCCTCCACATCCTTCATACGCACAGGTCCCATGAATTCCATGTCTTCCTTAATCATTACCGCAAGACGTTTGGACATATTGTTAAAGATTGCGTTCTGTACCTGCTCATTGGAGCCTTTCAATGCAATCGCCAAATCATTGTTATCCACGTCACGAAGCACCCTTTGGATTGCCCTGTCGTCAAGCAGCAGGATATCTTCGAATACGAACATCTTCTTCCTGATTTCGTCCGCCAATTCCGGTTCTTCGATTTCCAAAGTCTCCATGATATGTTTCTCCGTACCACGGTCTACCGTATTCAGGATTTCCACTACCGCGTCCACGCCGCCGATAATCGTGTAATCCTGGTTTACCAAAGATGACAACTTGGATTCCAACACTTTCTCCACCTCTTTGATGACATCCGGACTGGTCCTGTCCATTACCGCAATACGCTTCGCCACATCCGCCTGTCTGTCCGGCGGCAGTGCCGACAGAATTAAGGACGACTGTGCGGCGGAAAGATAGGACATAATCAATGCAATGGTCTGCGGATGTTCGTCCTGTATAAAGTTTAACAACTGGGAAGCATCCGTCTTGCGGACAAATTCGAAAGGTTTCACCTGCAGCGATGCCGTCAGCTTGCTGATGACATCCATTGCCTTGTCGGAGCCCAGTGCTTTTTCCAACAGTTCCTTCGCATATCCGATACCGCCCTCCGCAATATACTGCTGCGCAAGGCAAACCTGGTAAAATTCGTCTATGATTTCTTCTTTCAATTGAGGCGTAACGCTCCTCGTATTGGCAATCTCGAGCGTCAGTTCCTCGATTTCTTCTTCCTTCAGATGCTTAAAGATAAGCGCTGACCGCTCCGGTCCCAATGCAATCAAAAGGATAGCCGCCTTTTGGACACCCGATATCTTTTCTTCTGTTGATCTGGCCATTCCCTCTTACCCCCAGTCTTCATTCAGCCAATTACGTAACAGGCTGGCTGCCGCTTCCGGATTTTCATCCACGAATTTATCAATCAGCTTCCTGGTCTCAGACTGAGACTCCACACCGATATCTTCCAAATTTTCTTCCGGGGTGGACTGCAGTAGCGATTCCACCGAAAGTTCTTCGTCCTGCGCTTCCTCTTTCTCCCCGCGCATACTTCTGAGAACGACAAATGCCAGCAATGCAAGAATCACAATGACAAGGACTATCTGCATCACATCGGTAGCGGTTACATTAAGACCCTGTTTGTCAAAAAAGCGGTTTTCCCGATATGCCACAATAGTAATACGGTCCGCACTGATTCCAGTGGCATTTGCCACCACATTATACAGTTCCTGATCAACGTCTATCTTCGTTTTTCCTTGATTGTTTAATTTATATTCTTCCCATGTGATACCATCCAAAAGCCCTTGTGCCTTGGCATCTTCCTCTCTCACCATGTTGTAATCCACGGCAGTAACGGCAAGAGAAGATTCATCATACTTAATCAGCCCTGCCGGTATCGTCTTACTGGTAATTGTCTCGTTGGGAAGGTAATCCCTTTCTTCCTCCGTTTGGGTAGAACTGCTTTCCGAATTGTCCTGAAGCTGATATGTAGTTCCGTCGTTGTTGGAATCCGTCCCCGGAACGCCGCCGTTGGAATTCGTGCTTTCGGAATTAAACGTTGCCTCGTGGCTCAAAAGCCCTTGTGTCTGTCCCTCCGGTGCGCTGTAAGTATGTTCCGTGGAATCCGTCGTGGAAAAATCCAAAATCAAATTACTTGCGACTTCCACATTATCAAATTCCTTAGTTCCAAGCAGTACCCTTTTTACCTCATTTTTAACTACATTTTCCGCCTGTGTCTTTACACTGAGCTGGGAATTTGCCATACCCGACATAGTATAATTGTCGTCGCCGGAAAACAGCATATTTCCTTCCGTATCCAAAATCACGATATTATTCGTGGTGGTATTGCCGATTGCCGTTGCTACCGCTCTCGCAAGGAACGCTGCATTGTCCGTATCAAATTCACCGTCCAGTTCCAACAGGATGCTGGCAAACGCTTCTTCATCCGAAGCAATCAACGTACCGTCATTCTCCGGTAAAGAAAGATCCACGCTGGCGCTCTTAATTGCCGTAAACTTCCTTAAAAAGTCATTCTCCAGCTTCTTTTCCATGTACAACTGGTATTTTTTCTGTTTATCCGCTTCCGTGGAAGTGAAACTCCCGTCCACTACATTGTCAATGCTGTATCCCACGGACTGAATGTCGTTAGCCCCCAAAAGCAATTCCGCATCGGACTGCTGTTCCTTCAATATGCTGATGCGGAGAGCATCATCGGATATTTTAAATTTCAGGCTGTTGGCATCTAACAGCGCCGTAATCTCCGAGGCTTCCTTTGTCGTCTCGCATTCCGCCAAAAGTATGTACTGCGGTCTGGTCAGCATGACGGTAATCAGCGCTATCAGGAAGACAGCCCCCGCCGTTGCCGATACCAAAATCGTTTTCTGTTTTGCCGTGAATTTATTCCACCATGCAAGGACTTTGTCCAAAAGCCCTCTTACTCTATCTGCCATCGTTACGTCTCCTCATCTGATTTTTCATCTGATTCTTTTTCCCCTTGTTCAGATTTCTTCAGATTTATTAGATTTGAATCTGCATCAGTTCTTTGTATGCTTCCAGCAATTTATCACGCACTGCCACCGTATATTGAAGCGCGGTCGATGCCTTGTTGATTGCGATTGTGAGATCATGGGTACTTTCCGTCTCGCCAAGCATCCATTTTACTTCCTCATTTTCCATATCCGACAGATAGCTGTTGGTCGTATTGATATTGTCTACCGCCTTTTGGAAGATATCATTAAAAGAATCATCCTTCTTTTCCTGTGCAACCTTTCCGATTGCGCTGCTTTTTTCCGCCTGCCTTACGGCGCCTGACGTCACGTTATATAAAGATGTGATATCCATTGTCTCCCTCCATTTAATGACCCTTTGTCTTATTTTCCATGGCAGGACATACCCTGTCCAAATTATGTTCCCGTCCCAATTATATTCACGTTACCCCATGTTCATGACAGACCGCGTCAGCCGTTTGCCATCTCCAGTCCTTTCATCGCCATGGACTTGCTGGCAGTAAACGCCGTGGCATTGGCTTCATAAGCCCTGCTGGCATCAATCAGGTTGGTCATCTCCGTAATGACATTTACGTTCGGATACATGACATACCCGTTCTCATCCGCATCGGGATGGGAAGGGTCATAGACCTGGACCATGTCGTTCCATGTATCCTCCTGTATGCTGCTGACTTTAACGCCGGTTCCCGAATATTTGTCCGTCGCCGTGTTTAATACGCGGCTGAACGGCGTCTGTCCGTTCTTTTCCTCAAAAACAACTACTTTTCTCCGATACACCGAACCGTCCTGTGTCCTTGTGGTATTGGCATTGGCAAGATTCTGCGAAATAATGTCCATACGGTACCGCTGTGCCGTCAGCCCGGATGAATTGATGTCAAACGATGTAAAAATACCCATAACTACACTCCCTCACTTTTTATTTCATAACCATCTGTAAATTGGAAAACTCTTTATTAATGCAGTCAATCAAACCATTGTACTTTAACTGGTTGGATGCCAGCGTCACGTTCTCCGTTTCGATATCCACATTGTTGCCGTCCAGCCTGTAAGAAAAGTTTGCCGAATCGATATAAGTACGGGGATTTAACCTTGCCGTCTTAATGTCGGCAATCCTGTCATCCATGGATATGTACCTGGAACGTTTGAGCGCCTTGCGGAACTCCGACTCAAAATCCACGTCCTGTCTCTTGTACCCCGGCGTGGTTGCATTGGCAATATTATTAGCGATTACATCGTTGCGGATCCAGGAAGCATCCGCCGCCTTGTCCAAGACATTAATATAATTAAATGCGTTTGAATTGATCATATCTCTCTCCTTCTTCCATACCTAATAGGATACCTATCCACTTCTATTATAAATTATTTATAAAAAAAGACAAGATTTTTTTACGAAAAAAAGGATTTACGAACAATCCAATAAATCCCTTTTATTTTCAGACAACTTCCTTGTTATCCATTCATTTTTTATTTTCTTGCTTTATTTTCTCGATTTCTTCAAACACCACATCATTTAACACCTTAATGTATGTGCCTTTCATGCCTGACGAACGGGATTCTATCACCCCGGCGCTTTCAAATTTACGGAGTGCATTGACGATAACGGAACGGGTAATACCGACCCTGTCCGCAATTTTGCTTGCCACGAGGATTCCTTCCATCCCTCCCAGCTCGTCAAAAATATGGATAATGGCTTCCAGCTCCGAAAAAGACAGCGTACCGATGGCGGAACGGACTACCGATAATTTCCTGTTTTCCTCCGCGCTTTCCTCGTTGACGGCACGCAGCATCTCCAACCCCACCACGGTCGTACCGTATTCGCATAAAATAATATCGTCAATCTCATACTGTGCATTGCATTTGTATATGAACAGCGTCCCCAGCCGTTCCCCGGCTATTTCAATAGGGGTAATGATTGCCTGGAACTTCTTGACATCCGTACTTTCAAAACCAAGCGTCTCCAAATTCACGTTCTCCTTGGTGGATAAAACCGCGAGCATCCTTTCATTCAACATGGAATCGATAAAGCCCCCTACCCGGTCCACAATCAGTTCATTGATGGATTCCACGCCGTCTGCCACGCCCACGCCGAGCACTTTCCCTTTCCTGCTGATAACCAGCACATTGGAAACAAGAATCTCGCACAATACGCTGCAAATATCGTTGAACACCACTTTGCTTGAATTGTTGTTATGCAGTAGTTTGCCTATCTTCCGTGTCTTATCCAGCAGTTGAACACTACTCATGCCCTTTACCCTCCGTCTGCGGAACGGGAAACCGTATTTTTGTACGTCCCATCCCGTAACCCAATCCCGTGAACGTTATTATTGTACCACAGTGTCTTTCCAATGGCAATGATTTCAGGGCAATTTTTTTAAAATTCCTTATATTTTCACACAATTCCTGCTTTTGCCAGTCTATTTCCACATTTTAGATATTTTTCCGGAACTATTGGCTCATAATTTAACCGGACAGGAATCCCATGTCATGCCTGTTTCGGCAGGACTTTGTTTGTCACATAACCGCAGGTTTCCCCGGAGCAGACCAGTTTGTTCCCTTTTTCCAGCATAATGGAACCGCATTCCGGGCATCTTTGCTCGGAAGGTTTCTGCCATACCATGAAATCACATTCGGGGTTGCCGATACAGCCGTAATATTTTCTGCCTTTCTTGCTTTTCTTTAACACAATATCCTTGCCGCATTTGGGACAGGCAATGCCGATTTTCTCATAATAGGGCTTGGCGTTGCGGCAGTCGGGAAAGCCCGGACAGGCAAGGAACCTTCCGTGGGGACCGTATTTAATTACCATCTGGCGCCCGCAGTTCTCGCATACTTCATCGGATACCTCATCGGCAATCTGCACCTGTTCCAGTTCCTTTTCCGCGTTTTTCACCGCCTCGTCCAAATCTGGGTAAAAATTGGCAATCACGGTTTTCCAGTTTACGTCCCCTTCCTCAACCCCGTCCAGCAGGGCTTCCAGGTTCGCCGTGAAGTTCACGTCCACAATGGTGGCAAAGGCTTCCTTCATGATATGGTTGACCACCTCGCCGAGTTCGGTCACATATAAATTTTTGTTTTCCTTTACCACATACCGCCTCGCCAGTATGGTGGTGATGGTGGGCGCATAAGTGCTGGGACGGCCGATGCCAAGCTCCTCCAATGCCCTTACCAGGGATGCCTCCGTGTAATGGGGGGCAGGCTGGGTAAAATGCTGTTTATGGTCAAATTCCACAAGCGAAAGAACCATACCTTTGTCAATGCCCTTTGCCAGCGTATTGGATTCTTCCTTATCTTCATCCTGGGTGTACACGCTCATAAAGCCGTCAAACAGCACTTTGGATGCCGACACGGTAAAACGGTGGTTCCCCGCGTCAATTTTCACGGATGTGGTTTCATATTTCGCCGGATTCATGCGGCTTGCGGTAAACCGTTTCCAAATAAGCTGGTAAAGCCGGAACTGGTCTTTGGAAAGGGATTCCTTGATTTCCAGTGGAATCCTTGCAATATCGGTGGGGCGGATGGCTTCATGGGCATCCTGAATCTTCTGTGATGCTTTCTTCTCCCTGACGCTCTGCGCCGCATATTCCGCACCGTATACGCTGCCGATATATTCCCTTGCCGCGTTCTCCGCTTCTTCCGACACCCTTGTGGAATCGGTACGCAGATAGGTGATGATACCCACCGTCCCGCTGCCCTTGATATCCACACCTTCATAGAGCTGCTGCGCCAAACGCATGGTTTTTTGCGTGGAGAAATTCAGTACTTTGCTGGCTTCCTGCTGCAAGGTTGAGGTTGTAAACGGAAGCGGGGGCTTTTTGGTGCGTTCCCCTTTCTTCACCTCGGATACCCGGTATTCGGCATGTTCCAGTTCCGCCAAAATTTGATCCAACTCCTCCTTGGAGGAAATGGTTTTCTTCGCATCCTTCGTTCCGTAATATTTCGCCGCCACCGGCTTCTTTTCCCCCGGTATGCCAAGCAGGGCATCCAGCGTCCAGTACTCCTCCGGGATGAATGCGTTGATTTCGTCCTCTCTGTCACAGATGATGCGAAGCGCCACTGACTGCACCCGCCCTGCGCTTAAGCCACGTTTCACCTTCGCCCAAAGAAGGGGGGAGATACGGTATCCAACCATGCGGTCCAGCATACGCCTTGCCTGCTGCGCATCCACAAGATCCATGTTAATCTCCCGCGCATTTTTTAAGGATTCTTTTACCGCATTTTTGGTAATTTCATTAAAGGTAATCCGGTATACCCTCTTGTCTTCCAATTTCAGCGCTTTCATCAGGTGCCACGAAA
>CAJUMD010000016.1 GCA_910587275.1 uncultured Kineothrix sp. | reverse complement strand
CGTGTCGTCTTATCGTTGTCCCCTGACAGGAGTTTATCTAACATATGTTCGGTAAGCACCTGTTCTTTTTTGTGTTTCCAAAACTCGGAATTTCCTATAAAGTAAAAAAGGGAGACCGCAGTCTCCCAAAATACCTTCGCCAACTTATGCAATTTTGCTCTTGGCAAGTTCCGCCAATGCCGCAAAACCTTCCGCATCATTTACTGCCATCTCCGCCAGCATCTTGCGGTTGATTTCCACATCCGCCATCTTCAAACCATGCATGAATTTGCTGTAAGAAAGCCCGTTCATCCTTGCAGCCGCATTAATACGTGCAATCCAAAGCTGCCTGAACTGGCGCTTTCTCTCTTTCCTGCCCACATAAGAAGAAGCCAGCGCCCTCATTACGGACTGTTTTGCCACCCTGTACTGTTTGGACCTGGCACCCCTGTAACCTTTTGCAAGTTTTAATACCCTGTTATGTTTCTTTCTCGCGTTCATTCCGCCTTTAATTCTTGCCATTTTTCATTTCCTCCTAAACACTTAATCAACATTCACCTTCCGGACTTAGGAATTGTTAAAAAATCCACTCTGCGCCAAATGCAACGTTATCTCTTAACAGTTCCTTACAGATACGGTAAAATCTTCTTCATATTCTTAACGTTCGTAGCATCCGTGATTGCCGGTTTCCTCAGGTTCCTTTTCCTCTTAGGGGATTTCTTTGTTAAGATATGGCTCTTGTACGCTTTGCTTCTCTTTAATTTACCGGTTCCCGTTAATTTAAAACGTTTTGCAGCAGACCTGCTTGTCTTCATTTTAGGCATATCAATTTCCTCCTGTTACTTCTTTATTTTCTCTATTTTAACTGCACGAATTAACGTTTCTCAGTTAAAAACATGGTCATGCTCCTGCCTTCCACCTTCGGTGCCTTTTCCACCACCGCAATATCGGAAAGCGCTTCCGCAAAATCATCCAAAATATGTTTGCTGTTTGCCATATGCGCCATCTCGCGTCCGCGGAAACGGAGCGTAATCTTCACCTTATCCCCTTTTGTTATGAACTTCCTCGCCGCGTTCATCTTTGTATTCAAATCGTTGGAGTCGATATTCGGCGACAGGCGGATTTCCTTGATTTCGATTATTTTCTGCTTCTTCTTGGCTTCCTTTTCTTTCCTCGCCTGCTCGTACCTGAACTTTCCATAATCAACAATCTTGCAGACAGGCGGCTTTGCCGTAGGGGCAATCTTCACTAAATCAAGCCCGGCTTCATCTGCCAGCCGCATCGCATCCCTGACGGGCATAACCCCTAACTGTTCCCCATTCTCACCAATCACACGTACTTCTTTGTCTCTAATCTGCTCGTTAATCATTAATTCACTAATGGCCGTACCCTCCTCGTAATACAAAGTCAAATAGGGAAATTCCGTTCCCCTCCCGCCGCGCCGGATATCCGTCAGCTCTGCTGACATCCTTCCTTTGGGTGCCTGTGTGCAATCGGGTAGGGGAAATCTTTTCTCCTACTCCGCGCGCCCCGTACGCCGTCTTGACGGCATACTTCTTCTGTACGGGGCTGTGCATAAAAAAAATGGACAGCATAACTATCCACTTCGCATACGTTCTTTTTACCCTCCCGCCATATACGGGCCGAAGGAATTTGAACAAATTCCGGCACCTTATTCCGTTCCCGCGGAAATCTGCCGTTTCATGAACGCCTGCCAGCCATTGCCGCAGGGTGAGAGTGGATACTCTGCTTGGTTGTTATATACACAATACTTAATGCAGTATAACACCCCTTATTAGAAATGTCAACCCTCAATTTTTCCGCAAAAATCTTTTCGCAACAATTCAGTCTGAACTGTTACATCTTTTCCCGTTCGGACAAACCGCATCCACGGAAACGCCGCAAAGGACTCCTGCACGTAAATCCGCTCATTCCCCAAACACCACCTGAATCGTCTCCGCACTCTTTTTAAAATCTTCCATCCTCTCATCATCTGCCGACTGCGAATAAGTAACCGTATATACCTTATCCGCCGCAATAATGTATACAAGCTGGTCCATCTGCATATCATCCACCTTACAGGACAGTTCGATTTTATATGCGGGACATCCGTCGATTTCCATCTCCGTCATGCGGTAATCGGTCACGGAAGCATTCTCCCCGTAAGTATCCCGGAACTCCTGTTCCGCCTTCTTCCTGTACTCCTCCGATTCCATGGCATCTTCGAGCACACCCGCGTCAATGCCTTCCGAAACCGTATAATAAATATTGGACGAATCCAACGGATGACGCTCCGAGAGATACATCCCTTCCACTTCCCCGCTCGCCACATATCCGGTAGGAAGCATCAGAGTACAGCCGGTATCGTTATAGCAGGTATTTTTATAAACCGCCCTGATTTCCGTATCCACGGATGCCTGTAACACCGTACTCTCCGCAAACGCCGACAATTCCTCCGCCGCCAAAACCGTATTCGCCGCAAACATACTCCCTGCCGCAAGCAATGCCACCGTTCCCGCCGCGGCTGCCGCAACGGCTATGATTTTCTTCCTTTTCAGTTTTTTTCCCGCACTTTCTTTTCTTACGCTTTCCATATTTTCCATGCTGTCCACTCCCAAATATCCTAATATCTTACGGATTCCGTTTTTTATTATAGGGAAAACGGCAAAAATATGCAAGACCGAAATCACTTTTGTCACCAAAATACATAACATTTCAGGCTGAACCGTTGCGAAAATACCGCATTTAACTCAACCATCCGTCTCCCGTAACCGCTCCACAATACTCTGTCCTCCCACAACCTGCAATACCAAAACAGGCAGACCGCTTCCTGCTGCCAGCAGCACCGGAATGACCATGCAAAGCGGCAATACCGTAAAACGGTATGAGAAAAACCACATTGCCCCGGCAAGTCCCCGCACGATGACGGTGGAACATAACGCGCCAAGCGCCAAAGATACCCCTCCTGCCGCCGCCGTATAATATATCCCCTCCATCATCAGCATCTTCCTTAACTGCGCCGTGGTCATACCGATGGACTGGAGCATGGCAAATTCCCTTTTGCGTGTCAGGATACTGGTCAGTACGGAATTTACGAAATTCAGGATGCCGATTAAACCGATAATAAAGCTCAGTGCACCGCCTACCACCAGCACCATGTTCCGCAGGTTCTCAAACTCCGCTGCCCGCCGCATCTTGGAACTGTAATTCATGACCTTTTCCGTACGCCCCGTATAGTTCTCCAGGAAGGCTTCCATGGACGCCTCCTCTCCTTCCTTTACATTAAAGGCATAACTCATCACCCCCGGATTTGCCGTCATACCTTTATAAATTTCCGCCGGAAGGTAGAAAGAATATATGTCATGCACCATAGTTGAATTGGTATAATATTTAATTGCCACTTTCGCCATGACTTCAAAAGAATAAGTCATGTATTCGTTTTCCTCCGCCGTTTCCCCGTCCCCTTTATAATTGTGGAGCACCACGGTATCCCCGATTTCATAATGCGAAGTCTCCCACTTTGGTATCTGGTGGTCGTCCAGTTGGATGCCTTCCAAAATATATTTTCCCGTTTTTAACTTTTCCATATCAATTTCCCCTTCCAAAACCCACAGCCGTTCCAACGGAAGGTCTTCCAGTCCGTACAGCGTGCAGAACATATCCCCCTTATCATCCCTCT
This sequence comes from uncultured Kineothrix sp., assembly GCA_910587275.1. GTDB lineage: Bacteria > Bacillota > Clostridia > Lachnospirales > Lachnospiraceae > Kineothrix. The sequence goes on along the minus strand of CAJUMD010000016.1, from coordinate 37,437 downwards.
TTTCATATTTTCCGGCTTCTCCTGCCTTTTCTTCCGTTTCCACGCGGAACACTTCCACATCCCGCGGATTGGAATACAGGCGGCCTCCTTCCGCAAACCCTTCCTGCTGCATGACCGCCCCAATCATCGATTCCGACAGGGAATTTTCCGGTCCGCGGTAACTGTAATTAAAATAATCCGCATGGGCGATGAGGAAATCCGTATCCACAAACGTGGACAAATACTTATCCATATCAAAACCAATGCTCAATGTATAAACCGTATTGAACAAAATAAGGCTTAACGCCATTGACAGCACCACCAAAACCGTCCGCGTTTTATTCCTTCCAAGATTTGCCGCCGCCATTTTTGCCGGTCCCGCCCCTTTCCCGGACTTACGGCGCTTTCTTCCGCCGACGGCGCCGTCCGTATAAGTCACCGCTTCCACCGGGGAAACCTTTGCCGCCATCCGTCCCGGCTTTGCCGCGCTGATAAAGACCGTCGCCAGTGCAAACAGCACACTTCCCGCAAAAATCCACGGATTTGTTTTCACCGCATCATAAGAGTCCCCACGGTAATTACCGCCCAGCCCCATTAATAACGGTACCAGACCGTTTCCAAGAAAATATCCTGCCGCCAGCCCCGCAGGAATCCCCATGCAGGATAGCCAAAACACCTGGTAACGGATGATTCCTTTCATTTGCTTTCCCGTCATGCCGATGGTCTTTAACAAACCGTAAAAACGGATATCCTTTAATACCGAAATCTGGAAAATATTATAAATAATCAGATAGCCGGTAAACATAATCAAAAGCAGCGCCGCCGCCACCCCTGCCACCGTTGGCAGATCCATGGTAAAACCCGCGGACAGGTATGCCCAGTTCACATTGTTTTCCATGTAATTTGCATCCCCCTCCCGCGTGGAATAACCGCTTTCGGTAATGAGACGCTCCATTTTACCCTCGAGTCCCCAGGAACTGTCAAACATCACATAACTGTTAATGACGCCCGTCATATTCGCATCCTGCTTATAACTGTTGTATAGCTCCTCCCGGTGTTCCTCCATATAAGCGCGGGAAGTCACCATGAGGGATACGTTAAATGCCGGATCCGCTTTCCACCAGCCGGAAAGCACAAAATCCCGTTCTACTTTCTCTCCATGTACCACAAGTTCCAGCGTCACGGGTGCGCCCACCTTCTGCTCCATGCCAAATAACCGGATAGTTTCGGTATCCATCATGATTTCGTTTGCCGCTTCCGGTTTATGCCCTCCCACCGGTTCCGCAAACCCAAGCCGGATGCCCGCGTCATCCATATAATAAAGTTCCCCGTGCCGTTTGAGCAGTTCCACGTTTTCCACCGCTTCGCACATCATACGATTGTATGTGATTTTCTCGATTAACTCATGGTCTTTTACCCGTCCGTATTCTTCTTCGGTAATATATTTTAACACTCCCATGCCGTCGCCGCCCGCCATGCGCATATTCTGTTTTTGGATATTTTCCACCATGCCGCTTCCCACGGTAAAAAGCGTCGTAAATAAAACCGTGGTCAACGCCACCGCCGCTGCCGCAATGAAATTCCTCGTCTTTCCGGCACGGAAACTCCTGCCTGCAAGCCTGCGCACCGTTTTCCCGCTATTTACCCTGTACATGCCGCTCACCTACGATTCTTCCGTCCTCGATACGGATGATCCTGTCTGCCGTCTGTGCGATTTCCTCGTTGTGGGTAATCATCACGATTGTCTGGGCAAACCGTTCACTGGTTACTTTTAAGAGCCCCATTACGTCAAGGCTGGTCTTGCTGTCCAGGTTTCCGGTCGGCTCATCCGCAAGGATAATGGCAGGTTTCGCCGCCAGCGCCCGCGCAATAGCCACCCGCTGCTGCTGTCCGCCCGAAAGCTGGTTCGGCAGTCTGTCCGTTTTCCCGGAAAGCCCCAGCGTTTCCAAAATACTATCCATATGTCCCTTATCCACCCGGTTGCCGTCAAGCTCTATGGGCAATACAATGTTTTCATAAACGTTAAGCACCGGCACGAGGTTATAGCTTTGGAAAATAAAACCGATTTTCCTCCTCCTGAAAATCGTCAGTTCATCATCCTTCAGGGAAAAAATATCCTTTCCGTCCACTTCCACCGTTCCCCCCGTGGGACGGTCCAGCCCTCCCAGCATATGCAAAAGCGTGGATTTCCCGCTCCCCGACGTTCCGACAATCGCCGCAAATTCCCCGTCCGACACCGATAAACCGACACCGTCAAGGGCTTTGACCACCGTTTCATCCTTTCCGTAATATTTTTTCAAATCCTTGGTTTTCAAAATATCCATGCCTGTCTTCCTGCTCCTTTCTTTATCGAATAGGGAAAATGTTTCTCCTGCCCGCCGCACTTCCCATGGGACACATTTTCCCATGAACCAAAAATAGTGTGCGCCGTTTTCCCTTTGCACACACTATCCTACCATCTGAATCTTTCCGTATTCTTTCCAAAATATTTCAGATTTGAAAGATTTGAAAATCTTATGGGATTTGGAAGGTTTCCGCCGTTATACACCGCATTTTGGCAAAAACACGGAGAACACGCTTCCTTCCCCCGGCTTGGAAGCCACACGGATATACCCGCCTTCCCTGGTAATAATCTCCCGCGCCAGGTAAAGCCCGATACCTACGCCTTTTTCCTCACTGACCGCCGGGGAACGGTAGAACCGCCGGAAGATTTCCGCCGTCTCTCCTTCATCCATCCCGATACCCGTATCCGCGATGTCGATGCGCACGAACAGTTCATATTCCTTTGCCGAAATGCGGACCGACCCGCCCTCCGGCGTATATTTCACCGCATTGTCCACCATATTCCCCAGCGCTTCTTCCGTCCATTTCCTGTCAAACAGCGCCGTAGCGTCCGTTACCTCCCCCACCGTAAACGAAATCCCCTTCTTCTTTGCCGCCGCGCCGTCCAGCCCTTCCAAAAGCTCCTTTACGCTGTTTTCCTTCCGCCGCACTTCCACAATCCCGTTTTCCAGCCTCGATGCTTTAACCAGCGAGGAAACGAGGAACGCCAGCTTCTCCGCCTGGTTTTCAATTTGGGACAAAATCCCCTGTACCGCACCGTCCAGCTCCTCCCGTTCCCGCAAAAGCTGGGTATAAAGCAGGATATTGGAAACCGGCAGTTTGGTCTGGTGGGAAATATCGCTGACCAATGACTTCACCCCGTTACGCTCCTCCTCCCGCTGCCTGCCAATGGTTTTCTCCGCGGATATAAAACGGTACATTTTCGCCTCCAGGCGGGACAGTTCCGTTTCCGTAAACTGCTGCTCCCGGAACGTATGGCAGATGGCGCTGTTCAACATCCCGTCCAAACGTTTTAGCAGCCGCGCCGTGCGCACATACGTTACCGCTGCCGCGCCCGCCGCCAGTATGACAAGAAACACCATTGCGGCAAGGACAAACACCACGGAAACCGGAATCCCAAAACCGGCAAGTCCGCCGTCATTCCCCATGCTTTTCCCCCCTTTCCCACACATAACCGATTCCGTACACTGTCCGCACCGGAATGGACGGCAGCTTCTCCCGCAGCCGCTTCACCGTTACGGAAAGTGCATTTCCTTCCACAAACTCCGCCTGTTCCGACCAAATGCGGTCAATGAGCATTTCCCTCGAAAGCGTCATCCCCTGGTTTTTCACCAGCAGTTTCAACAGCTTCTGCTCCGTCTTGCTAAGCTCCACTGACCTCCCGTTATCCTTAAACTCCATCGCCCCAAAATCAAACAGAAACCCGTCCTGGCAAAACACATCCCCCTCCGGCGCCTTCCTTCGCATCACGGCATTTACCCGCGCCCGCAGAACCGCAAGGGAAAAAGGCTTGGTCAGGTAATCGTCCGCCCCCGTTTCAAGCCCTGCCACAATATCGATTTCCATATCGTTTGCCGTCAGGAAAATAATAGGCACCCGGCTCGTCCGGCGCACCTCCCTGCAGAAATCCAGCCCGCTCCCGTCCGGAAGGTTGATGTCCAAAATCATCAGGTCCACCGTCCCGTCCAACAGGGCGCACGCCTCTTTTACCGTATATGCCGACACGGTCTGCTCCGTGCCAAGCGAAAGGGCAATCCCGTTATTTAACGCCTTATCGTCTTCCACTATTAAAATACGCATACCGACTCCTTTCCCGTTGCTTTCCGTGTTCCATCATAAGTTACAGATTGATTTCTGTCAATGGAACAGTTATACTGGTTACGGAGTCTGAAAAAATATGAAACAACGGCTTTCCGCTGCAAAGGAGGCATTTTCCATGGGGAAAACCACAACTTTATTCCTGACGTTTTTAAAAATCGGCGCTTTCACGTTCGGGGGCGGCTACGCCATGATTGCCCTGTTAAAAGACGAATTCGTCTCCAAAAAGCGCTGGATTACGGAAGACGATTTTTATGACATGGCGGCGATTGCAGAATCCACGCCGGGTCCGGTCGCCATCAACAGCGCCACCTACATCGGCTACCGGACCGCCGGTTTTTGGGGCGCCCTCGTTTCCACACTGGCAGTCTGCATCCCCTCTTTTCTTATCATATATCTCATTTCCCTGTATTTTGACGCATTTTTGCACCTTACCTATGTGCAATATGCGTTCCAGGGGATCCGTGCAGGCGTCATCTACCTGATTTTTTCCGCAGGAATACAGATGGCGGCAGGCATATGGAAAAAGAAGAACCGCTTGCACCGTCTTATCCTGTTTGCCGTAGCCGGTACTGCAACGGCGCTTTCCCTGTCTGCCGTCCATTTCTCCACCCTTCTTTTCATCTTCGCCTGCGGAGCCATCGGTGTGTCCGTCTACCTTGCCGGACTCCCGTACCATACCGATACGGCGCGGAAAATTCTTCCGCCGCGGAAACGGAGGAAACCATGATTTACCTGAACCTTTTTTTGCATTTTTTCAAAATCGGCGCCGTCTCCTTTGGCGGCGGATACGGTATGCTTCCGCTGATGCGGGAAACCGTGCTGGACAATGGCTGGCTGACGGAAAGCCAATTCCTGGAGTTCATTGCGGTATCCGAATCCACGCCGGGACCGCTTGCCGTAAACATGGCTACCTTTATCGGGGCATCCCAGGGAGGTATCATCGGTTCCCTCCTCGCCACCCTCGGCGTCATAATGCCCTCTTTTTTCATCATTTTAGTCATTGCGGCGCTCATCCAAAACCTCCTGAAATACGAAGGCGTAAAAGCATTCCTTTCCGGCATCCGTCCCTGCATTGCCGCACTCATCCTGACCGCCGCCGTCACCATGGGATTCAGCGCTTTTTTCGGAATCACGGATATCCATGACCGCATGTCTGCCGATTACCGGACCATAACGGTATTTGTTCTCCTTCTTCTTACCGGCTTTGCCCTGAAAAAGAAAAGGGGGAATAGACTTCCTCCGGTTGCCATACTGGTTCTTTCCGCGGTGTTGGGGATTGTTCTGCAGCTTATTGAATCGTTCTGAGCCGTTACGGTTTCCGCCATTTCCCGCAACCCCATGTTGAATCTTGTCGCATAATGCGGTATAATAGCGGTAATTGACTTACCAACCGGATTTTCAGGAGGATTTATGATTAATATCACGATGAACACAAAAGGCGCTGTTGACCATCAAACCATTTCCGGCATCAACAGCGCTTATACGCATGGTGCCGTAAGCGCCCAAAATATCCAATCCTTAAATACGAGGCGTCCATCCGGTCACCCGGGCGCCGGTATGCCCCGTACCAACAGCCCGGTCTGTGCACCGGTGTCCGCCCCTTTCCCGGACCGGACGCCGGTGCAGGCACAGCCGGCCGCAAATCCCCCGCGCCAAACACCGCCGGTTCCAAACGCCCCGGTCCAGACACAGACTCCGGGCACGGTCATGCAAAATCTTCCGTCCCTGCTCCATCCGGTGCAGAAGGGACAGAAAACCGCTCTTTCCGCATCCGGACCGTTAACCGCCGTTCATGCGCGGTTTGGCTGGAATACCACGGATCCGCGCTGTGATGTGGATGTATCCGCTTTTCTGCTTGGCGGGGACGGAAAAGTGCTGGGCGATTCCTGGTTTGTGTTTTACGGACAAACGCAAAGCCCTGACGGAAGCGCCGTATTCCGCACGGACGGCGGTACGGACCGTGAAGTCATAAGCATAGATATCGGGAAGCTGGATCCCGGCGTGAAAAAAATTGTCTTTGTTTTAACCATTAACGATGCCTTTACACACAACCTGAATTTCAGCATGATGAAAGATGCCTATATCCGCATTATGGACGCGGACGGCAGAACAGAACTTACAAGTTTCCAAATGACGGAATATTATTCCAACGTCATATCCATGATGATCGGGGAACTCTATCTCCACAACGGCGCATGGAAGTTCAACGCCGTCGGAAACGGGGTTGCAAGGGATTTGGCAGGTTTATGCGCCCTGTACGGCGTGGAAGTAACGAATTAGGAGGAGCAGGAACATGTTAACATTTGAAACAGTCAACGAATTAACCTTAAAAATTACATGCAGCGGAAACGATGTCCTTTTTACGAAAGCGGGGTCTTTTATTGCCGGCAACAACGCAGGGGGCAAGAATTATAAATTTGAAAAAGTCCTGCTGGGTCCCCAGGGAAGTTTCGCACAGGCGGCCCTCGGCTCGCTGCTGCGCCGTGTGACGGGGGAAAACCTTCCCCTGATGAAGGTCACGTTTAGCGGCGATTCGGTCACTTATTATGCGGATTACGGACAGCACGTAGTCGTTTACAAACTGGCGCCCGGAGAAACCGTTTCCGTGGAATCGGAAAATATCCTGGCATTTACGCAGGACTGCGATTACAGCGTCCGCTTCATCGGCTGCGGCATTATTTCCCAAAAAGGGCTGGCGACTTCCACCCTGACGGCTACCGGGAATAACGCCTATGTTGCCGTCCTTTCCAACGGAAATCCCATCGTCCTCAGCAATATCCAAAACAGGGATACGCTTTCCGTGGATCCCGATGCGGTTATCTGCTGGATGAGTCCAAACGGCGCCTGCGACCCGCAGGTAAAAACCGATTTGTCATGGAAAAATCTCATTGGACAGGCTTCCGGCGAATCCTATGCCTTTGAATGGAGCGGCAGCCAGCCCGTATCCGTGGTCATACAGCCTTCTGAACGGCGGGGAGGAATCCGGGTCGGCATCGATTAAACGGTTACAGGAAACGGAGCGGTTACACTACGCATCCGTTTCCTTTTTCTTTCTGCCCATTCCTTTTCATCCATAGCACTGATGGTTTCAAACATAATCTGGTTTCATTCATCCTCCAAACAAGTTTTTCCCGAAAACCGGCATCCTTACTTACCGCCAATCGTTATGCTCACTCCGTGACCGGTAACCCGCTTTGCCACACAGCCCAGCATTCCTTCCGAAAACAACGCTTCCTCCCCAATCCGCACAAGTTCTCCTTCCGTATCCCCCACATCCAGCCCTGCCGGCGCAATTCCCACGTCCGCACACCGCAGCATGGAACTGTCAAATCCGCTGTCCCCGGCGGCTATGACCCTGATACCCGCTTCCCTTGCAGCCGCACCCCCTGCCTTTGCGCCGGCATCCCTCCGTACCGTTAGCCGGTCTTTCAGCCGTATCACCGCATGGCCCTTAGTCAGTTCCTTCGGCATCACATAGACCTTCGCCCCCTGACAGCGCACATCCACCAAAGAACCGTCCAAAACCTGCCGCAGCCGCACCGCCGACTCCGCCGGAACATTGCTTTTGGTAAACAAAAACAATCCCCTCACATCCCTCACTTCCATACACCTTGCCGCATCCCCTTCCAAAATCCCCGCCGCCTTTTCCAGTTCCCGCACACTGCCGCGAATCAACCCAAGGGACTCCTCATACCATGCCCGGTCTTCCTTTCCGTCCGTTAGCAGTACACCGCCGTTGCACACAAGCGCATACGGAATCCTCCCAATCCCTAAGTCAATCCTGTCATACTGTTCCACCGTCCTCGTGGTAACGGGCACTAACAGTACGCTTTCCGCAACCTCATGCAGCAGCTTTTCCGTCCGCTCCGTCATAAAAGACACTTCCCTGCCCCGATATACTTCGGCACATATCTTATGTGCACCGATTTCATGCTTATAAGAATAAATCAGTGTATTGTCCAAATCCGTACAAAATATTACCATAATGCAAAACGGGGCTTAAGCGCATCCGCGCGTCAAGCCCCGGCTCCTTCCTTATTTTGCCGTTTATTGATTTTTACCGTTCACGACCATCTTCCTAACCAAATCCACCGGAATCATCGTTACGCCAAGCACTGCTACCGTAATCCAGCCGGTAATGCCGAACGGTACGCAGCTAAACATATTCCCTATCCAGGTAAAGATCTCCAACGGGATAAGCGCCGCATTGACAATCAGTGCCTGTACCGCCACGATGGCGATAAACACCTTCATAAACCCGGTATTCTCATCCAGCCCTTTAAAAATGGCGAAACCGTCGTCCCTGACATTGAACCCGTTAAACAATGCGCTGACAATAAACAGGACAAAATATCCGGTCAAATGCTGTTCCCTTGTTTCAAACAGCCCCACGAAAAACGAATGCTTTAAATAAACAAAACTTAAAACGGTAAGCCATGCACCCATGGTAATAATCTGCGCCATCATCTTCCGGCTTACGATACTCTCGTCCCTTCTCCTGGGCTTCTCGGTCATGTATTTCTTAAGCGCAGGCTCGTTGCCCAGCATAATTGCACCGAGACTGTCCATAACAAGGTTCACGAACAACAGATGCGTTACTTTCAACGGCTCCTCCACCCCGAAAAACGGTGCAATGGCACTGACCACCACCGCCGCCACGTTAATGACAAGCTGGAACTTACAGAATTTTAGGATATTGTGGTAAATCGTCCTTCCATACCAAATGGCATCCTTGATGGATTTGAAATTGTCGTCCAAAATAACGATTTTTCCGGCTTCCTTTGCCGCCTCGGTACCGCTTCCCATGGCAAATCCCACGTCCGCACGCTTTAAGGCAGGGGAGTCGTTGACGCCGTCGCCGGTCATTCCCACCACGAGGTTCATTTCCTGGCACAGACGCACCATACGGGATTTATCCGTGGGCAACGCCCTTGCAATCACTCTGATATGGGGAATAATCTTCTTTACTTCCTCATCCGACATTTCGTTTAACTGCGCCGATGAAAGCGCCTTATCCGAACTGTCCTTCAAAAGCCCCGCATCCTTTGCGATGGCGATTGCCGTTTCCAAACGGTCCCCCGTAATCATGACCACCTGGATACCCGCATTCTGCACTTCCTCGATGGCTTCCTTCGCTTCCGGCCTGACATCATCCCTGATTCCCACCAAACCGATAATGACAATATCCTCGTTAATCTTACTCTCCACCAATTCCTTTTCGGAATAACCGAATGCCAGCACACGCATTGCTTTGGATGCCAGTTCGTCAATCTTCCGGTCCAAAACCGCCTTATCCATGTTTTTCACATTGCCGTCCGCATCCAAATACTTGGCAGCCATGGCGAGCAGACGCTCCGGCGCTCCTTTATAAAAAGTCTTCCCAAGACTGCCAATCTGTGCCTGGCTGAACTTGTTCGTGGAGTTAAAGCCCTGGCTCGCCGTCACCGTATAATCCTTATTGGCGCCAAGGGCATGAAACGTAGCTTCCCCGATGAACTTCATAAGCGCCTGGTCGGTGGCATTTCCGCCAATGACCTTGTGGGAAGCATCGTACATGGACTGGGTATTCTTACCGATTGCCAAATCCACCAGCCCCTTTACCGTACTGTGCTTACTAAGCTCCGCCATGGGAATGGAATTGCCGTCCGCCGTAAAGAAATCAACCACTTCCAGCATACCCTTTGTGATGGTACCCGTCTTATCGCTGAACAGGATATTTAAAGAACCTGCCGTCTCGATACCTTCCGCTTTCCTGACCAGTACGTTATGGTCTAACATCTTACTGGTATTCTGCATCAGCACCAGCGAAATCATAAGCGGAAGACCTTCCGGTACCGCACAGACAATAATCACGATTGCCAACGATACCGCTTCGATGACATCTTTGATGATTTCCGCGGTGCCGATGGCAAAATATGCGGATACCCCGCCTGCGGAAACGATAAAATACGCAAAGTACAAAATGGAAATCACAATGGCGCCGATATATCCAAAAGTGGAAATCTGTCCCGCCAGCTTCGCCAGCTTCACCTTTAACGGGGAATCCGGCTCATCTTCCTGCATTTCTTCCGCCATTTTTCCCATCATGGTCTTCAGTCCGACTTTCCGTACGTCCAAAATGCCTTCCCCGTCAAATACCACGGCACCGCGGAATAAGGAATGGGCATCCACAAAAGTATCTCCCGTAATATCCTCGGGCAGTTGGAAACTTTCCTCCGTTTCGGTCTTCTTACACTCCTCCGCTTCCCCGTTCAGTGCGGAATTGTCCACCCGCAGCGAGCCGGATACCAGCACGCCGTCCGCCGGGATTTTATCCCCCGACTGGAGCAGTATCTTATCCCCCACCACCACGTCATCCACGTCGATGACGGTCACAAGACCGTTCCGGTGGACCTTGCACTGGTCCTTCTTTGTGCTGTCCTTCAATTCCCTGTACTTCGTATCGCTGGCCACACCGGTTTTTGCCGATACGAATGCCACAATCAAAACAGCCACGATGGTCCCAAGCGGCTCGTAAATCTCCGCGTACCCGAAGCAGAACATGGCAATCATCAGTGCGGCGATTGCCAAAAGAATCCGAATCATCGGATCCGAAAACGTTTCCTTAAATTCCTCCCAAAAAGTGGTAGGCTCCGAATCGGGAATCTCATTGGAACCGTATTTCTCCCGTGAAGCCTCGACTTCCTTATCCGTAAGTCCGTTATATTTCATGAAAATAACCCATGCCTTTCCGTTACCTGCGGCTTCCCACCGCAGGCACAATATTTGCAGCTTTTAATTAAATATACCTCTTTATCAGTTCGCCGATTCCGGGATCGTTGGTCCCCTGACCGATGGCATTGAATTTCCATTCGCCGTTATGCCGGTATACCTCACCGAAAATCATTGCCGTCATGCCGGAATAATCTTCCGAAAGATTATATCTGCACATTTCATTGTTGTTGCGCGCATCCACCAAACGGATAAATGCATTTTCGATTAAACCGAAATGCTGGCGTCTCTGTACTGCCTGGTAAATATTTACCACCAGCACAATCCGGTCGTACTGTGCCGGTATCCTCGCCAAATCCACCACGATTTGCTCGTCATCCCCTTCGCCGGCTCCTGTTAAGTTATCACCCATATGCTGTACCGTTCCCGTAGGATGCTGGAGATTACCGAAATAGATAATATCCATCTTGTCCATCAAACGTCCGTTCTGCAATAACAGCGCCGATGCATCGCAATCAATGGGGTCCGGTTTTTTTGAGAAAAACCCGCCCTTCCTTTTTACTTCATCCCAGCCAAGTCCGATTACTACCTTGGAAAGTCCGGCATTGTCCTTGGACAGACTCACTTTCTGCCCCTTTTGTAAACTAATCGACATTTTCCACCTCGTTTCTATGCGGCTTATCTTTTTTATCCGCCCATGTACCGCCTTAACGGTCCCATTCCTGTCAGGGTATGCGGATGCCGCACGGACGCAAACCCTGCTGCTTTCCGCTCTTACTCCACATCCACTCCATAGTTCGCACACAGTGCCGCTAAACCGCCCTGATAACCGCTTCCGATGGCATTGAACTTCCACTCGCTGCCGTTTTTGTACAGCTCGCCGAATACGGCTGCCGTTTCGATGGAGAAGTCCTCGCCCAAATCATAACGCAGCAGTTCTTCCCCGTTGGTCTCGTTATAAATACGGATAAAAGCATTGTTCACCTGCCCGAAATTCTGCCTTCTGGCTTCCGCCTCATAAATCGTCACCGTAAATGCGATTTTCGCAATATTCGCCGGTACCGCGGATAAGTCGATTTTAATCTGCTCATCGTCCCCTTCCCCGGCTCCCGTCAGGTTGTCACCCATATGCTGAACGCTCCCCGACGGATGGGTCAGGTTCCCAAAAAATACAAAATCCTCGGATTTTGATACCTTTCCGTTGTCCGCCAGCAAAAATGCCGCCGCATCCAAATCAAAGTCCCCGCCCGTATCAAACTGGTTCACGTCCCAGCCAAGACCTACCACAACCTTGGATAGACCCGGATTTCCTTTCGTGATACTTACTTTCTGTCCTTTTTGTAAACTTACCGGCATAACTGTGCCCTCCATCCTGCTTCCTGTTTTGTTCTCTGTCTTACATTCTTGCCCTTCTTAGCCGCTTTATGCCACTTCAATTCCATAATGTCCGCAAAGCGCCGCCAAACCGCCCTGGAACCCGCTTCCGATGGCGTTGAACTTCCACTCCCCGTTGTTGCGGTACAGTTCCCCCACCACAACCGCTGTCTCGATGGAGAAATCTTCGCCGAGGTCATAGCGAATCAGTTCCGTTCCCGTGGATTCATCCACAATACGGATAAAAGCGTTGGACACCTGCCCGAAATTCTGCCTTCTTACGTCTGCATCATAAATCGTAACCGTAAACGCAATCTTGGAAACATTGGCAGGAATCTTTGCCAAATCAATCTGAATCTGCTCGTCATCCCCTTCGCCTTCCCCGGTCAGGTTATCGCCCATATGCTTCACCGCACCGCTGCCATGCTCCAAGTTACCGTAAAAAATAAATTCCTTGTCCGTCGGGCATTTTCCGTTTTCCCCCAACATAAATGCGGCGGCATCCAAATCAAAATCCGCGCCGGAATCGTACGCGTTCACATCCCATCCAAGACCCACCATAATGCTTTTCAGTCCCGGATTCCCCTTCGTCAAGTCCACTTTCTGTCCTTTTGCTAAATTGATTGGCATAATCCTTCCTCCTTACAACCCTTTTATTTTTGGTTTGGCATATGATACATCCTGTTAAACTCCGTCTTAATCTGCTCGAGCCTTGCCTGATCCTCCACGCGCTTCTGCCTTGCGTTCTGCTGGATCTGCTTCGTCTCCTCGATGCCGTTGACGATGGTTCTCCAGGTTGTTTCCAGTGTTTCGATTTTAATGGAGCTGCCCGATGCCATTCTTGCCGTCATCTTGGACTGCTCTACCGTATTTCTCGCGTTCTTGATTAACATTTCATTGGTCTTTTCATCCAAAGCGGACATGGCTTCCGCCTGAATCCGCTGGCGTTTTAACATAATCGCCTGTGCCAGCGCCTGTTTAAATACCGGCAGCGTAATGATGAAAGCGGAATTGATTTTCCGCACCAGATTCATATTGCTGAATTCCATGGTCTTAATCATGGGAATGGACTGCATGGCAACGCTTTCCGCCGTCCGCAGATCCTGCGTCCTCTGCTCCAGCATCTGGAGCGCCTGCTGCAAACTTTGGATTTCAAACTGGATGGTATTGTCTCCGGTAGCGTCATAATCCGCCTGCCGTTTCCCGATATAATCCTCAATTTCCCGGCAGCCCTGCTCCCCCGCCAAAATATATTTTACCAATTCATGGTAATAGCCGACATTGGCGTCAAACATCTCGTCCAGCTTACGGTTGGACTGCTTGATTTCCGACTCGTACTGCTTTAACTGTACGTAGATTTTATCCACTTCGTCACCCATCGTATGGTATTTTGCCAGTATTTTATCCAGTTGTTTGCGCAGATTCCCGAACAGTTTGCCAAACAGCGTGGGATTCTCCGCAATTTCATCAATATCGAACTTGGACATAATCTTTGCCAGGGTATTCAGCATTTCACTGGAATCGTCCAACTGGGACATATTCATGCTGTTTAAAACCACATCGGAAGCCTTCGAGATTTCCTCCGCCGCCTGCGCGCCGAATGTCACGATGGTTTCCAGGTTATCGATTTCAATGGTGCTGACAAGCGCGTCCACTTCTTTTGAATTGACAAGAGCTTCATCCAAATGTTTACGGTCTTCCACGATGTCGTACTGTTCCACCACCATCACTTCGTTTTTTGTGTCAGGATACGTCACCGCCCGTTGTGTGTTTGTTTTACTAAAGTCAAGTCCCATATGCTTCCCTCATTTCCTTTTAAAAATAATATCACGCCATGTAGGCCGTGTATTTTGTGACCTTGCAGCAAAATCCGGAATCTGCACATCATACATGTATTCGCCTGCTTGGTGCTCCTCCATGATTTTCCTGTTAAAATATTTCTCTACTGTTTGGTAGCCCGTGGGAACGAAAAACACCACGTCAAACCCTGCCAGGTTCAAAAATGCCGCCACGATGGTATCCTCCAGCGAAATGACACGCTCCGTGGTATTGATATAAACAAACTTCGGATTTTCCTTTGTAAAGTCAAATTTCTGTATCAGGCGCACCAGTTCTTTCTTTAGGTTCAGGACCGTCGCCACAATCGTATACTCGGTACCGTTTTCAAATGTCCCCTTTACCGTCTTTTGGTCTATGAGAAGCTGGAGCTTGTCCAGTATGTGGTCCTGCACCGTATCCCGCAGAACCCCGTAAGGATAATCCGGGTGCTGTTTAATCTTGTTTTTCAGTATTCTTCCGTTTTTTAAAAATTCCGCCGCATGGGCTTTCATGGGATTGGCATCCGTGGATTCGATGTACGGCACATTCCTGACCATATAGGTTTCCTCCGTTTGGAGTTCCTGGATTCCCGTCCAGTATCTTGCCAAATTCCCGTCTTTTACGCCGGATACCTTGGCAAAAACCACTGGCATGTTCACCACGCCGTCCACCGTACTGAAATTCGGCCGGTATTTCAACTCCTGCTTCCACAAAATGGCGATTTCCTCATACATGGTCTGCAACGTTACCGCTACCGCCTTCCCGTACTGCTGGTTCCGGTAGATGCCGGAATCGCCGTACATTAACGTATCCAGCTCCCGTTCCGCATGATATGCCGCCGTACCGGCCTGCAGCCCGGCTTCCTCCTTGGGAAATTCCGTTACGGCAAGGCTTTCGCTGAAACTCATTTCATACAGCATACCGTCCTGCAGACAGCACTTCGTATTCAAATCGGGACAAAGCACCAGCACATCCACCGGCAGCCGCGCAAGGAGTCTTACAAACAGCGCCTCATTCCCGCCCTTACATCCCCCGAAAAGGATAAAACACCCCACCTGCGGCATACTCCATTTGCCGAAAAGCGCTTCCTGATAGCGTTTCAGCCAGCAAAGCAAAATGACTGCCTTGTTCGTCAGCTTGTTTAACGATGCCCCTTCCCCGGCGGCTTCTTCCAAAATGATATCCAAAAAACTTTTCACCATCAGCCGCTGCATTTCCCGGCTCGCCGTATATGCAATGTTGCAGGATAAATCCAGTGCCATGTCTTCCGGCTTCGTATAATTCCTGCGTCTTATCGCCCCGATTTCCTCCATGGACGGCTGGGGAATCCCCCCGTCCACGATGACCACCCTCCGCCCGTCTTTTTCCATTCCAAGCCGGAACCCATGTAATTCGCTGACATAGGTCAGCTTATCCTCCACCCCGTTTATCCGGTAAAAACAATTATAAAACAGTTTCGCATCGTTTCCCCGGTTTGCCGGAGCAGTCCTGAAATCCTCAAACCCTTTCCCGCCAATCCATGCATTCGTGCAGTTTGCGACCTCCGGCAGTTCCCCGTACAGCCGTTCCCTGTCCGCCTTCTTACGCATCTCCTCCTGCACCTGCCGTAAGGAAAAAGAAGCGGGAAACGCCGTCATGTCCGGCATTTCCAAACAATCCGACCAAGCGGATTCCCCGTCGATTTTCCGGTAATTCCCGTCGCCGGTATACTGTAACAGCACAACATCACACCCTGCATCCGCCAGCACCGCCAGCAGCAGCAGCTCGTAATAACTGATGTCGCCTTCGTAAAGAATCTTTGGGATATTATCGTTCCCCAGCCTGCCCACAATCCGTTCAAACCGGTAATACAGCCAGCACATGAACTTAATGTACGCATTTTTAAGCATATTATCATTTTTCCCCGCTTTACGCAGGGATACAAAGGTATCATACATGGATGCGGCAACCGTATTCCTCTGGTATTCATTCATCCGCGGCAGCCACTTTCCCAGGCTGCTTGTCAGGAATCCCATGCTTAACTGAAAGTCCGTCCCCATCATCTCCTGATAATAAGAAAGGTTCTTTTCATCCGGATTGGGTATCCTGCCGATAATCACCACGCCTTCTTTCCTTGCCGCCTCATAATACCGTCTGATAAAATCCCCAATCTTCCCGTTATACCCGTTAATCCTGTAAAAATATATCCCCCTGGCGCTTCTTTTATCCAAAGGCAGGAAGAAATCATCCAGCCCCTGCGCTTTCACATGTTCCAGCATGAATCCCTCTCACCCTCAATACCTGTTCATCTTGTTCTTATGCATCACATACCCTAAGCCGCCCCCGACCAGTCCGCCAAGGATATGCGTCAGGTTTGCCACGTTATTGTATACAAACAGTCCTTCGTAAATCTGTCCGCCGATATAAATAATGCCTACCAAAAGCAGCGTCACGGGAATGGTTCCTTCCTTCAACCCGGTAAAAGGTGAAAGCAGGATAAACGCAAACACCACGCCGCTGGCGCCTAATAACTGTACATGGGGAAAAAACACGTAATTTACGATTCCCGTCACCAACGCGGTGGTCAGGATTACGAACAGGATATTGGAGGACCCGTACTTTTCTTCCAACAACGGTCCCACCACAAGAATCAGCATGATATTTCCGATAAAATGACTCCAGTTGGCATGTCCCAAAACATGACCAAGCATACGGATATACGTAAAGGGGCTTAACAGGGACGAATGGTACACGCTGAAAAACGTGCGGTTCGCCCAGCCTTTCGTCACCCAGTTTAACGCCAGCGCGGCAAAACAAAGGAGCGTAAATCCTAAAACAATGGGGGAATTAAATGACAATTTGATTTTTCTCGCGTTATTTTTCACTTTTTTTTACCTCGGTATTTGAATTCATTCGTTTATTATAGCATTTTTCCGTATCATATTCAACCATATTCCTTTTTGCTATCATGCTAAAGATGAGCCGTTACAAAATAACTTGTGCCCTTAAGGGAAAGGAAAAAAGAAAATCGCACAAGTTATTTCATAACGGCTCCTTACCTTGCAAGAAGCTCCCCGCTCTTTTTATACCTCTTTTCTTTTATAAAGGCATCTACGGAATCAATTACTTTTTCCATATATTCAAACGTCTTTTCCTTCATATTTTTTAATTGCGGCACAGACAGTTCCCTTCCGACTTCTTCAAAAGTCAATTCGCCATGCGCCAAATGGTTTCTGTTGTCTTTAATTGTTTTCAGTTCGCTGATTTTTTCTTCAAATCCGACACCATATTTTTTCAATACGGATACTATTTCCCTCGCATCAAGATTACCGCTGTAAAGGGAATAAAACTGGCATAATTGTCCATAGGAAAGGGGAAAAAACGTACTTCCCCTCATATAATCATAAAGCTGCAGGATATGCGGCGCCCGCCTATTGATGTCCGGGCTTTTTTCGCGCATATTCTCATAATAAACCATCAGCAACTGTCTGATTGCATCATTACATTCGTCAAATACCAAATCCTGCTCCATGAGCACAATATGCAGTTTTTCCAATCCCCTCGTCATGGTGGACTCAACCGCATTATACAACATCAGAACCATTCCGGCTTTCATACTGGTCATCAATGTTGTATTATCGCGGCCCATGTATTCTTTCAGACTGCCTGTCAAATCCCCGTCACTTTCCATCAGTTCCAAAAACTTAACCAAACTGTCCGCTTCGTCTTCCCTGAGTCTAAGCTCATGCTTTAAACTTTGCATCCTTTTTCCCCTTTGTACCGGTTACAATCTCATAAATGTACATAATCCTGCCTTGCAGTTTCTGTTTTCTGTGAAGCTCATTCGCTACATGCGTATACTGTTTAAATTCCGGGGAATCCAAACAATCTTTTATCCGCTCCTTATCCAAAGAGCCTACTAATTTTTTTTCATCAATCGCTTTCCATACACCTACGGAAATTGCTTCAAATACGGACCTCTTTGTTTGGGGATTCTGTTTATGACGGAAACCATACGGAAAATTCTTGTCCACATAATCCAATACTTTATTAATCCGCTCCCTATACCGCCCCAATTCCCGTTCCAACTGTTCCGGAGGCAGTTCTGCCAGTTCCCTGTTTTTCTGCTCCAAATAATCGTCCAGGAAATTCGTAATGCCGCCATTAATTCCTTTTTCATATATTTTGGTGTCTGTAATGGCAAAAAAACGCAACAGCAATTCTTCCCGCTCTTTTCTTTTCTCCAACCATTTATCTATTTGGACCAATCTGCTGTATTTCTCGTTTCCCCGGCAATACCCATCTACAAATTCCGTAAATTTCCCGGCGTAAATCCCCCTGCGTTTCTCCATGGGTTTTAACAGGTCACTTCCCCTGTTAATACGCTCAAACATATCTTTTTTTACGTTATCCGTCGTTTCTTCCGACAGCACAATAATTCTCAACGCCGTACTTAATATTTTCCCCTGACGGCTTTTATCCAACTCCTTAAACGTATATCCGTTCAGGCTTGTTATGGATTTTAGGTTTTGCAACTGCAGCCCGTTTGTAACGAAAGAGTGAATGGTCCTAATCCGTTGTGAGCCATCCACAATTTCCCATGAACTGTCCCTGTTTTCCGCAACAAAAATAAACGGAATGGGAAGCCCCAGAATAATGGATTCAATCAATTTCGACTGTCTGTCTTCATCCCATGTAAAATCCCTTTGATACTCCGGAATATAAATATAATTAAAACTTTTTTTCGCTTTTTCTTCCTCATCCTCATCCAAACTGTCACTATACTTATTGGAAATCGCTTCCACCGTCAAATCACGTATATCATAACGGACCGTTTTCCGTTTGGAATAAATCTCATCCTCCACACATTCTATCGTTGCCTTCATTTTCTCTGCCATTGGTATTCTCCCTTCACATAAGCCGTTTCACGGTCCGTACCCGAATCCTTAGAACCCCGCCATCATTAATCCCATTAACTGGTCCCTGCGCACGGCGTCTTCCGCTCCTTTTACCTTTGATGCCTTACCGTCAAGCTCCACTTCGCTGGTGGCGGCACGCATCAGTTTTTCCTGAAACTCCTTCTTTTCCTGTGCCGCTTTCTCCGCCCTTCTTTCCGCCCTCGCGCGGTTTTGCAGTTTCATGGCTTCTTCCATGGAAGCCATCATCTGTCTCATGTCAACTACCATCTCCGTTTACCTCCTTATGACATACAAAACTTCGGATGAAAAGTTCTTCCTGCTTTATTTATCGGCTGTGCAGACTATTTCCATAATAATGCATAATAAAAACATAATGCCATATCCCTTCCGGTTTTACAACAGCAGGTCAGCATCCCCTGATATCCGCACACATTATCCGTTTCCATTTCAGACTGGTGTTTTCCGTTTCAGAACTCCCGGCTTCTCTCACCGCTGCACCATCCGTGCCACTTCTTCCGCATACTGGGGATAATCCTCTACAAGTTCCCTGATTTCCTCCTCCGCCTTGTTAATAATCATTTCCTTATTGTAATCCATCCGCTTGCGCAGGGACTGCCTTCGGATAATCAGGTCATGGCGGATTTCCACCATTTCCCTGTTGTCCAAAAGCGCTGCCGTTTGGTGGAGCCATATGGCAGGGTCCTTAACCTGATAGCATTTCAGGATATTCAAAAGCTCCTGATGGTAATCGTCCAGCTCCAGCTCCGCCTCACGGTAACGCTTGCGTTCTTCCTTTTCCACCTGGTATTTTTCCCAAAGTCCCGCCAGTTCCTTCCCGCTGGACACCTGGTATTTCATATACAGATAATCCAGGAGGTTCGTATTGTTCACATAGCGGATTTTCACGCGGTTCTGCAGAAGAATGATACGGTTAATGCCTTTTTCCACCCGTTTTAGTTCCTTCACGGCCTCCGTGTATTTTAAATACAGCATCGTAATCACCAGTGCGGCAAACCCAGCCGTCAGCAGAAATCCCATTTGGGTATCCATTTCCAGCACGTACTGCAGTGTAAACAGAATCACAAAGCATACCACCAATGCCATGGAACAAATCACCGCCATCCCCTTGGCATCCGCAACCGCCGCACGCAGCTCCCCTTTGCGGTAATGGTAAGCGTGCTTTTCACCTTCCAGGCGGGACATGTCCTGGCGGATCAGGTTTTGGTAGTTTTCCGTTTCCGCCAGTTTCCGGCAGCCTTCTTCCGCTTCGTCTTCCATGCGCTCCATTTTATGGTATTTTTCATCGCTTAAGCGGTTCTTTTTCTTTAAATAGACGTCCTGCTTATCTTCCAAATCCTGGATTTTCTGGGCGGCGGCATTCAATTCTGCCCGCTCGCTTTCGGGAAGCGCTTCGATTTCTTCCATGTCCTTCAGATAAGAAGTCACCATATTATATTCAAAGGTAAGACCTTCCAGCTCTTTCGCTGCATCCCCCATCCGGTCCAAGCAGCTTTGCACAAATTCCTGCCGCTGTGCGGCATCGTGGACATCCAGGATTCCCAAAGACTGCTTTCTTTTCGGGGCGGAAACAAAATCGGAACCGGAAGCCATCCCATCCCACTCATCCGGCAGGACTACCCGTCCTTTCCGTCCTTCCCCGTCCTCCATTTCGTCTTCCCAATTTCCCCAGCCCTGTTCTTCTTCCCCGTATAAGTCCTCCGGCTTACGCCAAAGCCTTACATTTTCCAACCATCCTTTTTTCCTGTGAAACAATCCTTTCAATAAACCCATATACCATTCCTTATTTTTCTGCAGTTTTTACTGCCGCTTTTCCCGCAGACGTTAATTTTCCCTGCGTGTTCCCTGTTATTCCGCCGTAATTTCCCTGTAATGGTCCTTTAACCCCCGGACAAGCCGTCCCGTCTCCTCATAATAGGATACGGAGTGGTTCTCCTCCCTGCATACGCCAAGGGTAAAAAGCATCCGGCTTTCCTCCGTTCCCTCAAATTCTTTCGCCGCATCCTCCACGGCTTTCTCCACCTTTAATGCTGCGCCGCAGGGATCTTCCTGCCCCGCGGCAAAATCCACATACTCCGTTTCCTCCATCACCATGCGTTTTGCCGCCAGGAAATGGATAAGCTCATCTTCCCCTCTCCCGCATCCGTACGCTTCTTCAAAACACTGCGCCGCATTTTGGAAGCGGAACAACTGTGCATAAGCCACACCCTGATTATGGAGGATTCCTGCCCGCAGTTCCTTCTCCACTTCCGGCAGTTCTTCCAGCAGGCTTCCATAACTTTTTAACGCTGCGGCATATCTTTTGTGCTCCACCAAATAATCGGCACGGGTTTTCCGCTTTTCGTACAGGCTCAGATCCTTACCTTCCTCCAGCACACCCACCGCTTCCGCCCATGTCTCCCGGTCGCCGTAACCCACATATTCCAAGACCGCCCCTGCATATCCGCCCACCGAACAGCCCGCATTCGCCAACTGCCCAAGATGCGCCGCCAGTTCCCGCAGCCCGCATTCCCCCGCCAGCCACTCCTCCAGCCTGCCGTCCATGATGCCCTGGTCAATCAGATAAGCGTTCTTTAACAGACAGTAACACAATTCTTCCACGGAATAAAGGTTCACGGGAACTTTCTCCATGAAATAAGGCGTCTTTGCATATTTTCCCATGCAAAGCAATAGTTTACCCATGCCTTTTCTCCTTTCTTATTCCAATTCCAATTTGTTCTATTTTCTTCTTTCTTTATTTCCCATTCCGTTCAGACAAGTTCAATCCTTTTCTCCCATTCGGCACCCGATGACGGGAAAAAATCCCCAAAACCCATATCGGATACTTTCAGCCTTAGCTGGGTTCTTGTAAGCATCTGTGCCCGGACCCGCAGTCTCGTCGTCCAGTCCGCCCTTTGGGGAAGTCCTTCCAAAACCATAAGGATTTCCCTGGGGTCCCCGCCGTTTAAAGGGGTCAGCAGCACCCCCACCGTATCCCCCGACTCCATGACGACATCAAACTCCCGGTCCGCCTCATACCAGTTGATGCCGCCGTCCATAATGGCAAAATAGGAATCCGTACCGCGCCGCAGCAACCGCATCCCCACATTCGCCGTCAGTTTATCCCTGCCAAGGAAAACATAGCCGGTTTTGGCTTCTCTCCATCCCAGCTTTTCGCAGATACCGTAACAAGCCCCCTTGCTGTAAAGGTTATTCCCCTGGAACACGCGCCGTCCCCTGCACAGGTAGTGCAGCGATTCGTCCGCCCATCCGTCCTTAAATCCTTCTCCAATCAAATAAACGCAGGAAACCGCCCTTCCGTTGCACTTTTCCTTCACAATGCGGGAAAACATATCATCCAGTCCGTCCTTTGGCAGTTCCCCGTCGCCGTTTTCTTCCCGTTTCATTTCCTTGCGTTCATCCGTTTCGATAAATACCACCTGGGGAGTCGTTTTCCGGTTGCACTCAAAGCGGTACAACCGCAGCTTCCGGTTGTCGTATTCGCAAAGAAGCACTTCATATGCCCATAACGATTCCGGCTGGGAAAGGGTAAAATAGTAAAAACTGTCCACATGGCTTTGGAAATAAATCCGATCCGTTTTTAACTGCAGGTTCGCCGCCATTTGGGAAAGTACGTCCACCATGCGTTCGTCCAAGTGTTCCACGGTAAACATCACTCCGTCCAAATGCTCCAGCGGGGCAACAATTCCCAACAGCGACAGGCTCCTGCGCACAAAAAGCGTCAGCAGCGCCACAGGGTCAAAACTTTCCTCCCCCACGGTGATTTCCTCCCCTTTCCTTGCCAGCGCAAGCAGATTCTCCACCAAATCGCCTTCCTGCGCTTTCGCGGCTTTCGCCGCCTCCCTGCCGTAAAGCCACTGGTTCGCCTCCCCGCGCCTGCACAGAACCATCGGAATGCTGTATTGTTCGCTGCCCGCCACCACCGCAAGAGTTTCCACATCCTCACCTGCCGGCAGGTAATAACTAATCTGGGCGTAATCCTCCCCCAAATCATATCCTATCAAGATACGCCCGCTGCTCTTTCTTCCCACGTTTCCTCCTCCGATATTCCCGTCCTGCACCGTACTGCCTTTTCCACAATAGGTAGTATTCCAATATTCCAAAAAAGAATTATACCATTCCTGCTTTGCACATGCAACCGGTTCACAGATAAACAGGGCATTCCCTTCCTGTTGCCTGCGTCCGCCCGCTCCCTAAGCCGAAAATTTCCCGATGAAATCCCTCACCCTTTCGTCCGGGGAAGAAAAGATTTCCTCCGGCGTCCCCTGCTGCCGTATCACACCCTGCTCCATAAAGATAATCCGGTCCGACAGTTCCTTTGCAAACTGCATTTCATGGGTCACGATAATCATGGTCATATGCTCTTTCGCCAGCTCTTTGATTACCTTGAGCACCTCCCCGGTCAATTCCGGGTCAAGCGCGGATGTCGGCTCGTCAAAAAACAGGATTTCCGGCTGCAGCGCCAAAGCCCGTGCAATGGACACCCGCTGCTGCTGTCCGCCGGAAAGCTGGTAAGGATAGGCATCCTTCTTATCCTCCAGCCCCAACTGTCTAAGCAGCTTTACGGCGCGCTCCTCCGCTTCCTTCTTCGGCACCTTGTCCACGCTGACAGGCGCATCGGTAATGTTCTTTAAAACCGTATAATGGGGAAATAGGTTGAAGTTTTGGAAAACCAAACCGAAATGCTTGCGTATTTCCTTTTTCTTCTGTTTTCCGGCATAGACGCATTTACCGTTTTCCTCCCATGCCGCAGCCTCCCCCAAATATTTTAACTCCCCGCCGTCCATTTTCTCCAACATCGTGGCACAGCGCAGCAGTGTGGATTTACCGGAGCCGGAAGGACCGATGACCGATACCACCTCCCCCTCCTTTACGGACAGGGAAATATCCTCCAATACCCCCAATCCGTCAAATCCCTTTTTCATATGGTTGATTTCCAGTAAGTTCATCCCGATACCCCTGCCTTTCTCCTATTCTCCCGTTTCTCCCGTGTCCTTCCCGGACATTGCCCTTCCTTTGGATACCACGCCGGGCGCCTACCGGTAATAGTTCAGTTTCTTTTCCAAATATTCCATACCGCCTGCCACTGCAAGGTTAAACACATAATAAAAAAGCCCCGCCACCATCAACGGCATTATGCTTGTCTCCTTCGCCGCAATCTGTTTGGCAATGGTGAACATCTCCGCTTCCGCCAATACGAAGGCAAGCGAAGTATCCTTTACCAAAGTAATCGTTTCGTTTGTCACCGGGGGCAGCACCCGTTTAATCACCTGCGGCAGTATGATTTTGAAAAAGGTCTGTGTTTTGCTGTACCCCAATACCTTCGCCGCCTCATACTGCCCCACCGGCATGGATTCGATGCCGGAACGGTATATTTCCGCAAAATATGCCGCATAATTCAGCACAAAGGCAATGATGACCGCCAAAAAACGGTATCCCGAAGATATCCGCAGCCCAAATACATAATAAGGGGCAAAATATACGACAATCAACTGCAGCATTAACGGCGTTCCCCGCATCACGGATATGTAAAACTTGCTGATTCCCCGCAGCCAGCCTTTCTTCGACATCCTCCCAAAAGAAAGCGCCAACCCTGCAGGCAGGGAAAACAACAGCGTCAGGAAAAAAATTTCCACGGTGATTCCCATTCCTTCTACCAACTGTAAAAACATCGTTGCCACACTCATCTCTGCTTTCCAAACCTTTCACAATCTTTTTTCCCTCAGGCGCATTCCGCAAACTGTCACGAAAAATTCTGCGGCGGTTCCGTATTTACCGCATTCCCCTATATACAAGCAAGACCGCTGTTTCACACGGCTGCAGCGGTCTTTTTGCTTTTTTATTATTTTTCTTATTCCATGCTTTCCATGCTTTCCATGCTATTCCTGCCATTCCCGCTTTTCTCGTCTTCGGGTTATCCGGGGCAGCTTTTATCCGTATTCTGCGGTTGATTCGCTATTTTCCAAGGCATACGCTGTCCGTCAGTCCGAAATCGGCATATTTTTCCGCAATCTTCATGAACGTACCGTCCTTTGCCATTTCAAGCAGGGTCGCTTCCACCTTGTTCTTCAGTTCGTCATTTCCCAGCTTAAATCCGATGCCGTACTGCTCGCTTGCCAGCCGTTCCTCAAGAATGACAAACGCATCCCCGCGGGAGCTGATTTGGTAATTCGCCACGCCGATATCAATCGCCAGCGCATCGATGGCTCCCTGCTCCAAATCCATGAACGCCACATTATAATCGCCGTACTGCTGTAAATCGGCAAACGTAACCGCCAGTTCCTTCGCCTCGCCGTCCAAAGCCGCCAGCGCGGAAGAATCCTTCTGCACGCCCACTACCTTTCCCGCCAAATCTGCCTGTGCCGCAATCCCCGCATCCGCAGGTACCACAAATACCTGGCTGTTATCCACATAAGGCACGGTCCATGTATAAGCGTCCTCCCGTCCCTGCATCGTAAAACCGTTCCAAATACAGTCGATGGAGCCGGAATTTAATTCCATGTCCTTGGAATCCCAATCGATGGGCTGTGCCACAAACTCCCAGCCGTTACGCGCGCACACTTCTTTTGCCAAATCCAAATCAAATCCCGTATAACTGCCATCCTCATCCATATATCCGTACGGAGGAAATTCCGCGTCAAAACCTACGGTAAACGTGGTCTTATCCCCTGCAGCCGTTTCCTCCCCGGCATCCGCCGCTACTCCCCCGCATGCCGTCAGGATGCCCATCCCGAGTACCGCCGTACATACCAATGCCATAAATTTTTTCATTCCTCTTTTTCCTCCCTGTATGCTTTATCCCGCTAAACCATTAGCACGCTGTCATAGTACCATGACAACGTTCCCATGTCAAGCGGAAAGTCCCGCACCCCATACCTTATGTAAACCCGCGGATAAAAGTATTAATGCATTCGTACCCTACCGCCAAATTAATATTCTGCCCGGAATCATACCCTGCGGTACTGATTCCTATGACTTCCCCCTGCATGTTCAATACCGCGCCGCCGGAACTTCCGTGGGAAGTGGGAGCGGTGAACTGTATCATATCCACATTGTCGATTTTGCGGAAGCCGGAAATAATCCCGTCGGAAACCGAATTAAACAATCCCAGCGGACTTCCGATTGCCACTACCTTCTGTCCACGCACCAGTTCCTTTTTCCCCTGGTAAACCGGAAGGGGGACCAGTTTCCTTTGGATTCTGATTACGGCAAGGTCCAGCACATAATTATATTTAATCACTTCGTCCGTATCGTAAACCCGTTCATCGTCCTCAATGCGGACCGAATAATATTTCCCGCCGCTTGCCACATGGTTATTGGTAAGGATATACCCTTCCCTCCCCACCATAATCCCGGAACCGGTTCCGATTACGTCCCCTTTTCCGTCATGGATGGCTATCATGACCACGGAGGATGCCAGCCGCGCCAGCTCCTCGAAACTTTTCTCCACGTCCGCGTTCACGGGGGCTGCATTTATCCTTCCGTGCCCGTTCCTGGCGGTTCCGTCCAAAACAGCAGTGGATGCGGCAGAGTGCGCCCTGCTTCCCGGTCTGCGGGGCGGTATCGCAACAACGACCGGTCCGGACGGTATCTGACTGCCTTCCGCCGCGGCTGCCTGCGCTCCCGTCAAGGTTCCTGTTTCCGTTCCTGCTCCGCTTCCCGCTCCCGGTTCCGTTCCGGTCCCCGGTTTTCTTTCTTTCACTGCCCCGTTATGGTTTCCGGTTCCCGCCGCCCTGACATATGGCGGAATCACAAGATCCGAATAGTCCCCCAGCACGAATTTCGCCGACAACCCCAGTTTTTCTTCTTCCGCACCGATATCCGTCCTGCTTTGCAGCAGCAGAACATCACACCCCGTCAGGGTCAGCAGGTAAAAGAATAAATATTCCTGTTTTTTCCCAATGTTTTCCGCAACGATTTTTATCGATTTCCTCCCGTCCCAAACAAAATTTTCCCGGTCGAAAACCGAATCGTACCAAAAAAACAGCTTTACCATGAAATTCTTGCGGATGGAGTCCGTCATCCCCATATCCGCCCCCATGCATATGCCCTCCACCGACGCGCAGGCATTGCCTAAAAGTTTCGCCAGTTCCGCATTTCCTTCCGTCACACGTGTCACCGCTTCCCTTTTGCCGCCCTGGAGCCATTTGGCGTGGCATTCCGCATAATAAGCCGTATCCGCCATGTCCTGCAGTTTCGGCAGTCCGCCCAGCCTGCGGTAATATCCCCGCCCGCTGCTTTGGCTGCCGTCCAATGTTTCATCCATTTTCCGGATGTCACGGATATACGCAGGACCTGTCCCTACCGCCCTGACAAAATATACATCCTTGCACTGGTTGTTAATACCGCCCTTGATGTGCTCAAACGCATCAATCGCCGTGACATTCATCACATTATGCCTGAACCTAAGTATTCCTTCCACTCCTTATCACCCTAACCCGTAAAAATTTCCGGTACGTCATTCCGGATTCCGTTCCAAGATACCGTTGTCTTTTCCTGCCCTTCATTTTACCACTTTCCGCAATATTTATCTACCACTTTTCCAACGGCTGTGTTATAGTAGTAGGAATCGGGGTTACTGGTCACGGAGTGAACAGTAACAGAATCAGGGTTTCTTTCAACCTTCAGAATAAATATAAAAAAATAAGAAAGGTCCGGATTTTTTCATGAAAAATTCACTGGTCTATTACAGCGTCGGCGCACTGCTATATTGCCCGGCAAACCATAAAACCATCGCATCTTCCATTACCGGGGAACGCTTCGGGACAAAATATTCCCTTGCCCTGTGCCTGGAAGATACCATTCAGGACGATTGCGTCAAAGATGCGGAACAAAAGATGCTGGACTCGCTTCACACCGTTTACCATGCCAAACAAACCGGCACAGGTTTCTTCCTGCCTAACATCTTCGTCCGGGTACGCTGCCCGGAACAGATTTCCTCCCTCCACGGGCGGGCGGGGGACGCAAAAGAACTGATTACCGGCTATATCCTGCCGAAATTTACACCGGACAACGCGGATGCCTATTTGGAAGCCATCCGTGAAGTAAACCGGGTATCTTCCAAAACCGTATACATGATGCCGATTTTGGAAAGCCCCGCCATCATCCATTTGCAGCACAGAAGCAGCATTTTATACGGCTTAAAGGAAAAACTGGATTCCGTGGAGCCCTATGTCCTCAACATCCGCGTGGGTGGCAACGACCTCTGCCATATGTTCGGTTTCCGGCGCCATGATAACGAGTCCATCCATTCCATACGTCCCGTTGCGGATATTTTTTCCGATATCATCACCGTATTCGGTATGGATTACGTGGTTTCCGGTCCGGTATGGGAATACTACGGGAGTGCCGGCTGGGATACCGGATTGTCCAAAGAACTGTCAGAAGACCGTCTGTGCGGATTTACCGGCAAAACGGTCATCCATCCGAAACAGATTGCCCCCGTCAACTCTGCCTATCAGGTTCCCCGTGCCGACATGGAAGATGCCAAAGCCATCTTAAACTGGAACACGGACAAAGCCTCCGGCACATTGGTCGCCGGAAGTTCACAGGGGGAACGGATGAATGAGTATAAGACACATTTCCATTGGGCGCAGAAGGTTTTGTTTTTGGCGGAATATTACGGGGTAAAGGATTAGAGCGCCTCATGCTTCCGCCATCCGTTTAATAATCCCGCACGCACGGTAATGCCGCAGCGGATAACATTCCACCGGCACGTTTTTTTCTTCCGCCAGCCGGAGGATGTGCGCCAGCGACGCATCCTTTGCATGTTTTTCATCCACCAGTACTTTCCACGGCACACGCCTTAACAGGACACGCGTCGTCTCCCCGATACCCGGTTTCACCAAATTGATATCGCCAATTCCGAATTTTCCCGCGATTTCCCGCACCTCATCCACGCCAAAGCCGGCTGCCGTCTTTTCTTCCGGGACACGAAAACCGGCTCCGAACTCCTTCTCAATGGCATGGATAAATTCATAAGACAAGTCTGCATCCGCCAATTCCCCATAATATACTGCTCCATGGAAATCCCCTTCCCCAATGATATCATTCCGTAAAAACGTCCTGCTGACCAAACCGGATACGGTGCTGTTTAAGCAGGAGCTTGGAATCAGAATATCCCCATGGGTTCCGCAAAGGTTCGTTACATTGGCAGGGTCCGCCAATACCGCCAAATCCGGCGATACCCCTTCATATTCTTCCAGCTCTTTACGCAGTTCGTTCAAAATAGCCCCTTTCCCTATCCAGCCGTCCACAAACTGCAGGCGCTTTGGCGCATATCTGTCCAGCAGGTATGCCATGGCATTTTTATCAATTCCCCTGCCCTTAATAATCGATATCCCGTAATGTTTTACTTCTATTCCATACCGGATGCGCAGGTAGCGTTTTAACAGGATTCCAATGGGGAGTCCTGCCCGCGCAAGGGACACAAGCACCACATCCTCCCCCTTTTTTTCCAGTATTCTCCCCGCCAGTGCGGCAACCGCCTGTGCCGTGGACGCCGCATAATTGCGCAGCGCCTCCCTGTACACTTCCATATACCTGCCGCTTGGCACGTATTCGACGGGAAGCATTTCACAATAATGCTTTCCCGCCTGAATCAGCCGCTCCCGCTCCTGCGTCGGCTGGGGCTGTACCAAACCCGTAATATCTTTTAACAGCAATGTTACATCTTCCTCCGAATAAGAACTGCGCATCATATTTATACCCCGTGTCCGCTTCCGCGGACTCAAAATCAATAGTTGAAAGCGCTTTTCTTTCAACCTTGCCACCTCACCACATGAATCTCCGTATTCCCGCACCGCGCCAGGCTGCGGCACAAATCGCAAATCCCCCGTTCCGCCCCGTCCCCGGCATCCGTAAGGACAAGCGCCTTATCATACCGCTCCAAATCATACACAAACGTCCGCCTTCCCCTGTCATAAAAACTATGCAGTTCATAACGTTCCTTCAGCGGGTATCCCGCTTCCGTACTGACCGCAATGGGGCTCCTTGTGGTGGAATGGCACCGGACAAAACACCCCTCCGTGGCAAGCACGGATGCGGTATAAAGAGCCGGATACATAAATTCCTCCGTCCCGAGGACTAAAATCCGCTCTCCCTCCCGGAAAGGGACATAACCCATCGCCTGTTTTGCCAGCCTGTGGCATGCCTCCCCGTAATCCGCGCCGTTTACCAGCCGCCTTCCGTCCAGGCGGCCGCCCGCCGTATGCATTTGGTACAAGATTCCTTCCGGATTTTCTTCCGGATATGTATGGTACACTCCGTCCCCCCGGCAGACTTCCGCCCTTTCCGGATAACCGGAATGGTCGGTCTTCACCAAATAATGAAGCCGGATTCCCCGTTCCCCGTACCTGCGCTCTGCTTCCGCATCCATACCGTTTAACAGGGAAGCCACCGAAAATGCTGTCTGTCTGCCATATACCCGCTGTATGGCATCCACTGCATCCAATATCGTATTCCCGGTCGTCACCTCATCCTCTACAAATACAATCCGCCGAATTCCCCCCATAACACGGTCCAAATCCGTTTTCACCAGCTTCTGCTGCGTGGCATGGCTATGGGCCTCCGTAAAATACAGATATTCCACATCCCCCGCATCCTCTCTGGTCGTCTGTATATAATAACAGCCCATGTCCGCCGCCATTCTCGCCCCGATTGCCGTTGCCGTCTCCGCAAATCCCACTAACAGCAGCGCTTCCCCTTCATACGCATTTGCCACAGCAGCCTCCAGTTCGTCAAACATGGCAAGACATGCCTGCGGTTCCACCGGAATGTGCTTGCCCTGCAGGCGGTTTATTACCAAATAATTCCGTTTTGCATTATTTTCCCTTTTGGCAATGCGCACCAGCTCTTTTTCCGTATATGTCATTTTGGCTCCCTTCCTTTTTCCTGTTTTGCTCTGCCTTAGCTTCCTAACCAAAGCAGGGCAGGGAAAATTTTCCCCCTGCCCCGTTTTGGCTGACGTTCTTCTTTCCAATCAAACTTACCTTTCCTTAAACGTAGCGCATGCCGTCTCACGGCAGTCACATGCCCCGCAGCCCTTAATGTCCACATGGTCCGCCTGGCATTTATAGTCCGCATTGTAAACACACTTTACCGCTTCGCAGTCAATGCTGATGGTCCTGCAGGGATGCTCCAGCGCACTCGTGTACGAGTCCCCCTTTTTCTCGGCAAAACTCTCGCAGCATGTATCATCGGTACATCCCGCATGTTTTCCGCCAACCAGTATATCGCCCTTACAGCAGCATTCACTCTTGTTATATACGCAATTTTCCACTCTGCAATCCAACTGTGCCATAATATTACCTCCTGTTGATTCTGATACTGTATATCCTTCTTTATTATGGCTGTTCTGCAGGGGAAATATACCCCGTACATCAAATATTAATTAATCCGCCGACAGTTCATACAACGTTGCCCAATATACTTCCAGCATAAACTCCCGGCACTCACTGGCACGGATACCGGACTGTGCCCACTGTGTGAGGAGTTCCGACTGTCTGCTGCCGATGAACCAAACCTTTACCCCGTTTTCCATGAAGTTTTCCAATTCTTCCACGGAAGATACGGTACCGTATTTATTTTCGATGATGTCGCACAGCAGCTCCTCCGGCCGGCTGTCCCACAAATCAATTTCATTTTCCAGATAATATCCCGTCACGCCCTGCACATGGTTAAACTGTGTCACTACCGCATCCTCCGGTCCAATCAGGGAAAGCGCCTCCTTCACCTCGTCCATCCTTACTCTGCGCCATGTCTCGTCATTACGGAACCACCGGAAATCCCCGATACCGATAAAAAATACCAAAAAAAGCACCGGCAGGAACAGTTTCCCTTTTTTCCCTTTTCTTATTTTTTCTGCTTTATCCCCTTCCTTTGCAGGGAACGCCTTACCGGCACACACCGCAAAGGAAAGCCAAAAGCATCCGGCTGCCGGCACCATATAACGGACAATAAAAACCGGACGGATGAGAAAGGACGCCGCAAAACCGAACAGTACCGTCCCCGCCAGGATTCCGGTTCCCGCCGCGCAGGCAAAACAGAGTTCTCTGTTTTCCCTGTTATTCCATATGGTGTAAAAAAACAGTCCCACATAAACCAAAAACAGCACGACCGCAGCCGCCACCTGGAAACCGCCGCTCCCGAACGGCGGCTTCATGAGGAATTTCACACAGGAGCCGAAGGTCCTCCATGTCAGCGGAAGAATCCAGTAGCTTTCCTTCACCTGCGCCACCTGCCGCACGACCGCAGTCATCCATGGCAGGTAAGCGAGTACGGAACATGCCACGGCGGCAAACCACGGTTTCCAAAACATATTCCCGCCGGCATCCGCCGGATTCCCGGAACCTGTTTTCCGTATGCGCCCCTTTTTCCTGCAAGCTCCTGTCTCCCTCCACAAAAAATAGAGAAACAGACATAGATAGAGTACCGCAACCGCCACACAGGCAAAATAATGGGTATAGGCGGCAAGGATTCCGTAAACAGCCAGGCAAATCCAGTCCGCATTCCGGCTTCCGCCGCCCGCATCCTGTCCGGCACCGCATACAATCCCGTATCCATGAAGAAATGCCGCCGTCACCAAAAATAACGCCAAAGTATACATACGGATTTCCACCGTGTACTGGGGCAGTCCCGGCATGGATACCGTACAGAAAACGAAAAGCCCGGCGCAAAGCATACCAAAATGCCTGCGTACTTTCGTCACTCCGTAAGCCGCTATGCCAAACAGCGGCAGGACGGAACAGAGTTTACTTACCACGGTCAGGTTGGCATGCGGGAAAACCATTTGGCAAAGCTGCTGTACCGTCTTCACATAATAATAGTAAAAAGGCGGATGGACGTCACGCGCCGTCAGGGCAGTCAATTCCCCGAACCCCCGGCGCGTCAGCCCCATGGTATACAGCTCGTCGTACCAAATGCCGTCCGCAAAGCACAGACGTACCGACACCATGAGCATCCCTGCCGCCGCCAGCAGGAAACAAAAGCCAAACCAATCCCCGTATTTCCATTTTCCGATTTCTTTCTTTATATTATCCATATTTTATCCATATCCGCTCCGCTTATCCGTTTGTTTCTTCCCACCGCTTCCGGTTTCGCCGCCTTTCCCTTTGTTACACACCCGGTTCCTTCCGCTTTGTGCGGTATCCTTTCCGCTTTGTGCCTTCGCTTTTATTCCGTCACTTTTTACCTTTCTTTTATTCCTTCTCTGCTTTTCCTTCCCGGATTTCCTCTTTCCGTATTTCCTTCGTGCGGATTTCCTTACAAATCTGCTCCATGAACTGCTCCAAAGGCTTCACTCCCTCATCGCCGGCAAAACGGCTCCTGACGGATACCGTACCGTCTTCTTCCTCCTTCTGCCCGACCACCAGCATATAAGGCACTTTCGCCAGCCTTGCTTCACGGATTTTAAAGCCTATTTTTTCCGAACGGTTATCCGTTTCCGCCAAAATGCCGTTGGCTCTCAGCTCTTTTTGTACCTTTTCCGCATAAGCCTCGTATTTTTCCGAAATCGGAAGCACCCTTACCTGTTCCGGGCAGAGCCATGTGGGGAATTTTCCCGCATATTTTTCAATCAGCCATGCCAGCGTCCTTTCGTAACAGCCCATGGATGTCCTGTGGATGATGTACGGGCGTACCTTATCGCCGTTCTGGTCAATGTAATACATGTCAAACTGCGCCGCCAGCAGGGCATCCCACTGGATGGTAATCATAGTGTCTTCCTTGCCGTACACGTTCTTTGCATTAATGTCCACCTTCGGCCCGTAAAAAGCCGCTTCCCCAACATCTTCCGTGAAAGGAATGCCAAGTTCCGTCAGAATGTTGCGGATATGTCCTTCCGTTTCTTCCCATACTTCCGGTTCCCCGATATATTTCTCCGTGTTTTCCGGGTCCCACTTAGACAGGTGGTATGTCACTTCATCCTGCAATCCAAGTGTGGTCAGGCAATACTTTGCCAAAGCAAGGCAGCCCTTAAATTCCTCCACCATCTGGTCGGGACGGACAATCAGATGTCCCTCGGAAATGGTGAACTGGCGCACCCTGGTCAACCCGTGCATTTCGCCGGAGTCCTCATTGCGGAACAGGGTCGAAGTCTCCCCATAGCGCAGCGGAAGGTCGCGGTAAGAATGCTGTGTCGCCTTATAGACATAATACTGGAACGGACAAGTCATGGGACGCAGGGCGAACACTTCCTTATCCGTTTCTTCATCTCCAAGGACAAACATCCCGTCGGTATAATGGTCCCAATGGCCGGAAATCTTATACAAATCGCTTTTTGCCATGAGCGGGGTCTTCGTCCTGATATAGCCCCACTCGTTGTCTTCCAAATCCTCAATCCATCGCTGCATAGTCTGCACCATCTTAGCGCCCTTAGGCATTAACAGCGGCAGTCCCTGCCCAATCACGTCCACCGTGGTAAACAGCTCCATTTCACGCCCCAGCTTGTTGTGGTCACGGAGTTTAATATTTTCCAGGTATTCCAAATATTCGGCAAGTTCTTCTTTTTTGGAAAAAGCGGTGCCGTAAATCCGCTGTAACATCGCATTGTCGGAATTTCCCCGCCAGTACGCGCCCGAAGACGAAGTGAGCTTAAACGCTTTTATGCCTTTCGTACTCATCAGATGGGGACCTGCACAAAGGTCAGTAAATTCTCCCTGGCAGTAGAAGGAAATCTCCGCGTCTTCCGGCAAATCGCGGATTAATTCCACCTTGTACGGTTCGCCTTTTTCCTCCATGAACTTTATGGCTTCCTCTCTCGGCAGCGTAAATTTTTCCAGTTTCTTTCCTTCCTTGATGATTTTCTTCATCTCCGCTTCCAGCTTATCCAAGTCCTCCCTGGAAAACGGCGCATGTTCAAAATCATAATAATATCCGTTGTCAATGCTGGGACCAATGGCAAGTTTGGCATCGGGATACAGCCTTTTCACCGCCTCCGCCAGCACATGGGATGTGGTATGCCGCACAACCCGCAGTCCTTCCTTATCATTTGCCGTAAGGATATTCAGATTACAGTCCTTATCGATAACCGTCCGTAAATCCACAACGTTCCCGTCCACTTCCCCGGCGCAGGCCGCCCTTGCCAGCCCTTCGCTGATGTCTGCAGCAATGTCAATGACGCTCATGGGCGCACCATATTCTTTACAGCTTCCGTCTTTTAATACGATTTTCATTTACTCCATGCTCCTTTCCCACACATCCTGCGGCTGCTTATGCTTCCTCTTCTTCGCAGCAGCAATCCTCGCCGCATTCACATTCCTGCGGCAGTTTACCCGTATTTCCGCTATTATTGCCATTATGGCTTCCAATCATAACCCTTTTTTTCGGCGATACCAGCATCCCCACCACCAAACCGGAAAGTACGCATACCGCCAGCGTAAGGAAATACTCCCTTTTCTTCATCGTTGCCACTTCCTCCAAAACTGCCTGCATTTCCTGCCATTTTTCTTTCATCTGCTTTTTTCTCCTTCCATTTTTTACGTTTCTTTTTTCCTGCCCGCCAACTTTGCCGGCATCCTTTCGCTGCACGGGGCTGTGCAATCGAGTAGGGAAGGCATCTTCCCTACTCGCGCGCCGGGCACCCGTCAGCTCTGCTGACATCCTTCCTTTGGGTGCCCGTGTGCATAAAAAAATCCCTTACACTGTCCTTCCGGCAATGTAAGGGACGCAGGTTTCCTACGCGGTTCCACCCTTCTTGTTTTGCTCCCTGTTTTCCGCCGCGGGCAACACGGCAGATACCCGGAACAAAACCACTTCATTTGACCGATAACGGGGCCGCCGGACCTGATTGGGGTCACTCAGAGCTGGTCTTCGGATGCTTCCTGCCGGGATACTTCCAGCGCGTCCCGCATGGGAATCCACTGTCTTCCCACCGTACGGTATCCCTCTCTTGGGCTTTATGGCACCTTACTCGTCTCATCCTTGTATTATCGTTGTGTTTTTTATTTTTCCTGCCATTACGTTTATCGTTACCATCTGCTGTTATTCTATGACACTTTTGTGCATCTGTAAAGCCCTATTCCGCAAAAATTCATTTTGGCTTCAAAATAAACGTTCCAAACCGGAACGGAAACGGACCACATCTTAATCCATATCCTCCAGCAGCATTTCTTCCACGATTTTTGCCGCGCAGGCAACCAACCGGCTACATGGCCTGCTTTCATAATATTCCTGTGTGCGCTTCCCCGGCTTTGCACTTTGCTCCCTGCCTTTTAAGCCCAAAAGCTCCCGACAGATAATCGTACCGTTTTCCCGCCGGAAGGTGTCGCTCATCTCGCGCACGAGCAGATAAATCCGCTCCCTGCCCTCCTCGTCCGACGGGTCGGTATTGCCTTCTTTCAGTCCAGCCAGCAGCGCCATTGCCGATACCGTACCGCACACTTCCCGCATCCTGCCGATACCCCCGCCCATGGGACTGGCTAATTTTAACGCTGTTTCCCTGTCAATCCCGAACAGGTCCGCATATGCGGCAAACACGGACTGTGCGCATCCGTAACCGGACTCAAACGTCTGCACGGCCTGATCCACCCTGCTTTGCATCTCTTTTCCCTCTTAACTGGTCCGCTGACTGTTATTTGTTCTTTCCGCAGCATTTCTTAAATTTCTTGCCGCTTCCGCACGGACACGGATCATTGGGATACACCCGGCCGCCTTTTACCACGGTAGTAGAGGATTTCTGCTCCCGGTACAGGCGTTTCCTC
Organism: uncultured Kineothrix sp.; assembly: GCA_910587275.1. Taxonomy (GTDB): domain Bacteria; phylum Bacillota; class Clostridia; order Lachnospirales; family Lachnospiraceae; genus Kineothrix. The sequence goes on along the minus strand of CAJUMD010000016.1, from coordinate 776 downwards.
GTTTCCTCGTCATATATGTCCTTCCATTCCTCCAAATTGTACAGCCAGTCAGCGCCTGCCCCAACCATATTCTTGAACAGGAGCTCTTTCTCAAAGCCAAGGTTTACTTTTGTGTCCTCATCCATTTCCTCAATGGGGTTGGCTTCTTTCAGGCTGTCGTTGATTCCGTCGAGAAATCCCGTCATCGTCATGATATCCACGCCGTACTTTTCTGCCAGTTCTTTTACCGTTCCTTCCACGGTTTCATCGGGAGTCTTCAAAAGCTCCGCATAAATCGCCTTTTCCTTTTGGAAATAATCTGCCCACAGCCTTTGCAAATCGCCTTTATTGGCGGTTTCTGAATACGCCTTTGCCTGCCATTCCTGTAATAATGCCATTTGTAATACCACCTTTTGTTTATTTTCTTTCTTTTTTGCATGTCCATCCGAAAGCCGTCCGGTACCTTCTTCCCTGTCCTCCGATATGAGTACAGGGTATGGACTACCGTTAGTATATAATATTTTCATGAAAAAGTAAATTTTTTTTACTTGTCCGGTGTATAAACTTTTTCCGAAGGGCAATAATAGGATTGTAAGCAAAAGATAAGATTAAATACTTATCCTCCCCTAAGGAAGCCCTCAAAACTACAAAGGCGTAGTTTTGGGGGCTTCCGCTATTTGCAGAAATGGCATACTCACTTTCAATCCCAATCCGTTCTGTCCTGCGTTTCTGTTCCATCAGCCATCTCTATGTTCTCAGAAAGTATCTGGGAACGCAGGGAAGAACCAATGTCATCC
>CAJUMD010000015.1 GCA_910587275.1 uncultured Kineothrix sp. | reverse complement strand
GCCGGAAACGAAGCACGGAAAATCCGGGACAGGCAATCCCGCTGCCGCCGCCCCGTAAAAAAATCCCTCCCGTGCGTCCGCCCCCACCCACCAGCATAACATTTCAGGCTGAAAAGCACATACAGGTATTGACAAATCCATGAAACCATTGCTATGATAATACGGAACAAGGGCGTTCTTACAGAGGAAGAATGCCCTTGTTCCGTTTCATGGACGATATGGTATTGGAACAGGGATGATAAAAAGGAGATTGGTGGAAATGAAAAAGAGTTACACGAAGGACGATATTATAAGGCTGGTGGAGGAGGAAGACGTGGAATTTATCCGTCTCCAGTTCACCGATATGTTTGGAAACCTGAAAAACGTGGCAATTACAGCGAGCCAGTTGGAAAAAGCGCTGGAGAATAAATGCATGTTTGACGGTTCCTCCATTGAAGGATTCGTGCGCATCGAAGAATCGGATATGTACCTGTACCCGGATTTTGATACGATGCAGATATTTCCATGGAGACCGCAGCAGGGCAAAGTGGCAAGACTGATCTGCGACGTGTACCGTCCGGGTGGGGAACCGTTTGAAGGCGATCCAAGGTATATCCTGAAACGGGCGATTAAGGAAGCGGAGAAGATGGGATACCTGTTTGAAGTGGGACCGGAATGCGAATTTTTCCTGTTTCATACGGATGAAAATGCGCTTCCCACTACCATTACCCATGAGCAGGCAGGATATTTTGATTTAGGACCGGTGGATTTCGGGGAAAATGCGAGAAGGGATATGGTGCTGACCCTGGAGGATATGGGATTTGTGATTGAGGCGTCCCATCACGAAGTGGCGCCTGCGCAGCATGAAATCGATTTCCGGTATGATGAGGCTTTGGTGACGGCGGATAATATCATGACGTTTAAGCTGGCGGTAAAGACCATTGCCAAACGCCACGGGCTCCATGCGACGTTTATGCCGAAACCGAAATACGGCGTCAACGGTTCCGGTATGCACATCAATATGTCTCTGTCAAAAGACGGGAAAAATATCTTTGCGGACCCTTCGGACCGACAGGGGCTTAGCCGGGAAGCCTACTGGTTTATCGGCGGTATCATGAAACACATGAAAGGCATGACCGCCATTACCAATCCCCTGGTCAATTCTTATAAGCGGCTGGTGCCGGGTTATGAAGCCCCGGTATATATCGCCTGGAGCGCCACGAACCGCAGCCCGTTAATCCGTATTCCGGCGGCGGGGGGAGAAGGCACCCGTGTGGAACTGCGCTGCCCGGACCCTTCGGCGAATCCTTACCTCGCCCTTGCCGTCTGCTTGCAGGCGGGACTGGACGGCATCCGCGACCGGATTATGCCGCCGGCAAGCGTGGACCGTAACATTTTCTCCATGACGGAGGAAGAACGCAAGTCTCTGCATATTGAGGAAATTCCGGGAACACTGATAGAAGCCGTGGGAGAGCTGGAAAAGGATGCATTCATCCGTTCCGTCCTTGGGGAACATATCAGCGCCAAGTATGTGGAGGCCAAGAAAAAGGAATGGGAAGCATACCGTTCGCAGGTTACGGATTGGGAAATCCAGGCATACCTGAATAAATTCTGACATGATTTTTTCCGTAGTGCGGAAGCGCAGGGAGGTGGGTATATGACGGGCATTATCGTGGCATTTGCCAAAGCGGAGGATGCGAAGGGCATGAAAAACCTGCTGGTGCGGAACGGTTTTCCGGTGGCGGCGGTCTGTACGACGGGAGCGCAGGCAATCAGCCAGGCGGACGGTTTGGGCGGCAGCGGCATCGTGGTCTGCGGCTACCGGCTGCCGGACATGATTTATTCCCAACTGCACGAATGCCTTCCGGCAGGTTATGAGATGCTTCTGATAGCTTCCCGGCATATACTCGCCGGATGCAGGGACAATGATATCGTATGCCTTGCCATGCCGTTAAAGGTTTACGATATGGTAAATACCGTGGACATGATGGTGCGTGCATCACAGGGGCAAAGAAGACGCCGGAAGGAGCAGCCCAAAATAAGGAGCGGGAAAGAGGCAGCCATTATCATGGAAGCGAAAGGCGTACTGATGGAGCGGAACAACATGACGGAGGAAGAAGCCCACAGGTACATACAAAAATGCAGCATGGACAGTTGCACGAACATGGTGGAAACCGCACAGATGGTATTGTCCATGATGAAAGGTTAAGTGTGATGGAACAGGAACGGAAACAGGATATTTTTGATAAAGGGAACCTGATGCGGCTTTCGGGGCTGTTAAAAGACGCATGGCGGCAGGCGCCGGACACGGAGCCGGATTTTTTGGAAGTATATTCCGCCGCCGCTCAGGAGGAGAAAGAAAAAGAGATAAGCCGTGCCGTTGAAAAAGGAAAAGCCGGATTGGGAGAGTATCCCCAATCCCTTTTTGCCGTGCGGAAAAGGAAAGAATGGAAGAAGCGGATGGAACAGCTTTTGGGGCAGTTTTTGCGGGAAGATGCGCTTCTTAATACCAAAGATGCGATGGACGGGGAGGAACTGGGGGAGTTCCGGGACGGCATAAAGGAATTTTTAAGGGAAGTAAGGAAGTTTGACCGGAAACTAGCCCTGGAGGATATGGGGCAGGCGCTGCGCAACTATGTGGTGTATGCCGTTTTCCGGGTACTAAACGGCAGGAAACCGCAGTGCCGTCCGGCGGCATTCGGTTACAGTATGCTTTATCCTTACACGGACAACTATATTGACAGCCCGGAAAGGACGCGGCAGGAAAAAGAACATTATAACCGCCTGATTGCAGATTGGCTAAAAGGAAAAGCGGTGAAACCTTTATCCGGTCATGAAAGAAAAACGGTAGAACTTTTATGGCAGGTGGAAACGGATTACGGCAGACCCCATGAGGTATATAAAGGGCTGCTGCTCATGTTGGAAGCGCAGGAAAACAGCCTGCGCCAGGAGCAGGAGTGGAAACGGGAAGAAGGGACGGGGCAGGAAGAAGAAATCCTTGGAGTGTCCGTTTATAAGGGCGGCGTGTCCGTCATGATTGACCGTTATTTTGTGGATTTGCCATGGACGGAGCGTGATTTGTATTTTTATTACGGATTCGGGTTCCTGCTCCAGCTTTGCGACGACCTGCAGGATATTGCGCAGGATAAGGAAGAAGGAAACCCTACGGTGTTTTCCCTGTGCCGCAGCAAAGAGGAAGCCGTAGGAAAAGTGAATAAACTGCTGCATTTTACAGAAAAACTGTTTGCATTCTGCGATACGGGCAAGCCCGCGTTTCAGGCATTTCTGCAAAGAAACTGTTTTCTGCTTATTTTGGTGTCGGCGGTGGGAAGCGGGGAATGGATGACGGATGAATGGCTGGACCGGATGGAACGGCGGCTTCCGGTACGTCCCGGTTATCTGCGGGATTTCGGAACCGGATTTTTAGGAGGCAAAAGCAGAGGGAAAACGGATGCGCAAACTGGCGGAATGACGGGAGGAAAAAAGGAAGAACCAAAGAAACGGGAAACGCAAGACGAAAAACGCAAAAAGAAGGAGCATCGGAAAATGATGCGGATGCTGGATGTGATGATTGCGGATTAGGACGTGTTTGAAAATAGCTTTCTGACCGCTCCCTGTCTGTTGTTCCATGCTTCCCCGGCAGGGGAAGCACGGAAAATACCCAGACTTATTTTTTCCTGACGGGAATCCATATTTCCGTATAATAATTCTCGTCATTTGTCCCATTCGGGTATTTGTTTGGTGCATCATACATCTCTACGCAATATCCTGCTGCGAATTCATAGTCCTGCAATGCCGGAAGCCATTCAGAGAATATTTTTGTATTTACATCCTGCAGCGCAGATGGAAGTGCGCCTTTGCATGGAAAAACTGCCCATGTAAAAGCAGGGATTGTTTTTACGGTAAACCCGTCCGGAATGTCCATGGACGGATTATAAATATCCGCAATCAGATATTCAAACTTCTCGTTCCCCATCTGCGGATCCACGTTAATGCCGAACATTCCGCAGACATATTCACCCTTTCCCGAAGAATAGTGTTCCTGCCAAAACAATGGTATCTCCTGTTTTGCATTTTCATAGCCAAACTCCTTTGATGCGCCCAAAACGGCAAAGGATTCTTTTCGGACAATTCTGTAATCCATAATGTAACCACCTTTCAATGATATTGTCAGTTTTAACGGTGCGAAAGTTTTAATCATTGTTTTATCCCTGCGCACTGTCAGAGGCGTGTGTCCGTGAAAACGGGTAAAAGCCTTGGTAAAACTGTCGGGAGAATCATAACCGTATTTCATGGCAAGCTCTGTTACCGTAATGCCGCTGGTAATCAGTTCTTCCCCTGCAAGTGCCATTCTGCGGTTTCTCATATATTCCGCTATGGAATATCCGCATAATATACGGAAACCTTTGTGAAAATAAAATGGCGAAATATTTACATGGTCTGCCACTTCATACATGGTAATATTTTCTGTGATATGGCTCTCCATGTATTTGACCGCTTCACTTATTGCATCTGCCCATTCCATCATGACCAACCTCCTGCTGTAATTAAAGTATAACCCGAATCCTTGCTTTTGTCCCGACAATCCTTGCGTTCTTTTGTCGGACATGTTTTTCAGGGAACGGATAAGATTTACTCCACGTTAAGAAATAAACCGCCCTTTCTTAAGAAATTTTTTGGAATTGACAGCGTTCTCTGTTTAGTTTTTCCAAATAGGATATAGCTATCGGAAGAAACGGCATTTCGGTCTGCGTAAAGGAAGGCGGGACGCCGGAACCGGAGGATGCCGGTGCCGCAGACCGGAGCTGTGGTATAAGAATGGATATTTTACTTTCTGGAAGTGTGGTATACTTGTATCCGTAAAGGAACGGCAGCACAAGTCAATAATCCCGCGGAAATAAGCCGGACGGGAGAAACAGGAGGAGTTTCGGATGGAAGCATACCATATTTTAATTGTTGAGGATGATAAGGACATCAGGGACGGTATCGAGATTTATTTAAGAAACCAGGGTTATGCGGTTTCCCAGGCGGCGGACGGCGTGGAAGGGCTGCGACGGATAGAGGAGGAAGAAATCCACCTTGCCATCGTGGATATTATGATGCCGCGCATGGACGGCATTACAATGATGATGAAAGTGCGTGAAAAGGGGTATGATTTTCCGGTTATTATGCTGTCGGCGAAGTCCGAGGAAGTGGATAAAATCATGGGATTAAACATGGGGGCGGACGATTACGTAACCAAACCCTTTACCACGATGGAGCTGTTGGCAAGGATAAATTCCCACCTGCGCAGGTACGGGAAATACCTGCAGGCGGTAGGGGGAGCGCAGAAAAACGACAAAGTGCATGTCATCGGCGGGCTGGAGCTGAACGAGGAAACCGTGGAAGTAACGGTGGACGGCAAGCCGGTGAAAATGACGCCGCTGGAGTTTAAAATCCTGCTTCTCCTCATGAAAAATCCGGGCAGGGTGTTCAGCGCCGACGAGATTTACGAGCGGGTCTGGAACGAGCAGGCGGTCAACACGGATACCATCATGGTGCATATCCGCAAAATCAGGGAGAAAATAGAAATCAATCCGAAGGAACCGAAATACTTAAAGGTGGTGTGGGGCGTTGGATATAAAATGGAAAAACAGTAGCATGGAACAAGGGGAAGAATCCTTTGGGAACGGAACGGAAAAGGGTGGAAACGGAAAACCGGGCATGAAGTACGGACTGTTTGCGGCAGTACTGTTGGTTGGTCTTTGCAGCGCCGTTTTTCTTGCACAGTATCCGCAGTTTAAAAAGAATGCGCAGATGTACGGGCAAAACAGTGTGGGGGACACCAATTTCCTGACAAGACTGGGTGTGAGCAATTATATCTTTTACAAGGACATAGTGGAAAAGGTGGAACAGGAAAAGCGCAGTTATTTCGACCTGTATTTTGATATGGAAGTGACGGATGAAGCGGTGCCGGTGGGTGTGCCGGACAGTGATTCTTATACGGATATGGATGCGGATTCCTATGCGGCATGGCTAAGCGGGGAATTTTCCCGGAAAATAGGGAACGACTGGGACTCGGCGGCATCCGAGGTGCGGCAGGTCATGGATTACTGTGTCGTGGACCATGAAACGGGTGCGTTTATCAAAAATACCGGAAGGAAGATAGAAGCCCTTGCCGGAGTGCAGGACAGGGATGGCGGCGGAATGGAAGCCCTCTCTGCGGATACTTTGGGGGATGGCAGCGGAAAAGAAGGAATACAACAGGAATACGTGTATTACATTATGGTAAGTTATGACCATGTGGGCAATCTGGACCGTGTGGCAGTAAAGGATGAGAATCCGGATGAGCTGTTAAAACGGGTGCAGAATGTCATGGGCGGTAAGTTTCTGGAGAAATGGGTAGGGAACATCACCGGGCAGGATGGGGAAGAAGGGCTGCTGTACGGCTTCCGGGAAGGGGATATGCGTCTTCAAACCATCCGCTACCGGCTGGGTGCGCCGCATGACGTGACATTTATTTACGCTATGACGCAGCAGCAGCGGGAAATCATGCAAAACACCGGAAATATGGGGGAAGAGTATTCCGTTTGGTACAATTTTTACCAAAGCGGGGTACAGGAAGTCTATTTGGGGACGCTGCTTTTACTGGCAGCGGCAGGGCTAATCCTGATGAGGTGCCGCTGGTACGGGCTCCACAGGCTCCGTGCGGTGGGGATTCCGCTGGAAATTTCTGTTTTGGCGGTGCCGGTTTGGCTTGCGGCTTTTTCGTGGTGGGTGCTGGAACTGGTGATGGTATCCTGTACGGGGGATATCCAAGAATTATATGCGGAAAGTATGGCTTATCTGCCTGCGCAGTATTACGGTACGGTAACGCTTTTGCTGAATGCCTGTTTCGTGTTTGTGCTGTTTGCCGGCTGGTTCTACGTGGTAAATTCCTTCGGCGGCGTATTCGTGCTGGGCGTGAAAGGATTTTTGGCGCAAAGGAGTCTGACCGTAAAGCTGGGAATGTGGATATGGGAAAAACTGGAGAGGTATTACGGACGGTTTAAGCGGGAAATGCTGCATGTGGATTTGGGGGAGAATGCCATAAAAACGGTGCGGAAAGTAGTTATCATCAATTTCCTGCTGATGGGCGTTATGTGCAGTATGTGGTTATTCGGGTGGACGGCTTTGGTATGCTATTCGGCGGCGCTATACTTTATCCTGAAAAAGTATGTGCACCGGATCCAAATGCAGTATGCCAAGATGCTGGAAGCTGCCAATTCCATAGCGGAGGGCAACCTGCATACGGTGTTCGACGAGGATTTGGGGGTTTTTGAATCTTACAAGGCGGAACTGTACCGGATACAGGAAGGATTCCGCAAAGCGGTGGACGAGGAAGTGAAAAGCCAGCGGATGAAGACGGAACTGATTGCGAATGTGTCCCATGACTTAAAGACGCCGCTGACTGCCATCACCACATATATCGACCTGTTAAAGGATGAAAATATTTCCGTGGGACAGAGGAAGGAGTACCTTGCGGTGCTGGAGAAAAAGTCGCTGCGCCTAAAGACCTTAATTGAGGATTTGTTTGAGGTGAGCAAAGCGGACAGCCGTAATGTGACGGTGAACCTGGTAGATGTGGATATCTGCAATTTAATGCGTCAGGTGTATTTGGAGTATGAAGAAAACGTGGAAGAAGCCAACCTGGTATTCCGGTTCCGTATGCCGCAGGAAAAAGTGGTATGGAAGCTGGACAGTCAGAAAACCTACCGGATTTTTGAAAACCTGTACAGTAATATCATAAAATATGCCATGACGGGAACGCGGGTGTATGTGGATGTGGAACGGGAGGAGAATGCGGTACGCATTGAACTGAAAAACATGTCGGCAACGGAGCTGCATGTACAGGCGGATGAACTGACGGAGCGTTTTGTCAGGGGAGACAGTTCCAGGAATACGGAAGGCAGCGGGCTTGGACTGGCGATTGCCAAGAGTTTCGTGCAGATTCAGGGGGGAAGGATGGAAGTGACGGTGGACGGCGATTTATTTAAAGTGACGTTATGGTTTTAGAAGCCAAAAAAAGCGGGAAGGCATACCGTTGTGATGTGCCTTCCCGCTTTTTATGCACAGCCCCATGCAGAAGAAGTGTGCCGCTAAAGCGGCGGATAGTGAAAACGTTCCCGTCCGTTTTCAGACTTTGTAAAAACCGAAGGAAGCGGCGGGAACCGTAATCCTGCCGTCCTGCGCCGTAATGTCCCCGCCGAAGGAATACAGTTTCTCCGATAGGGGAAGGCCGGATTCAAAGGAGGCCGGCGCGCCGGAAGGGTTTAAGAGGACGAGGATTGTTTCTTCCCCGGCACTGCGCAGGTAGGCGAAAGGGTAGGAGCGGCTTTCGGCATGTAGGAAGTCAATCCTGCCTTTGCTTTGCAGCGCGGGATGGGACTGCCGCAGGGCAATCAGTTTCTTCACCTCATGGTACAGTGAGTCCGGGTCCGCCATCTGTGCCTGCACCGTAGGACGGTCCGGTTTTTCATCCAACGGAATATAAAGGCGGCCGGTGTCGGCGCGGCTGAATCCGGCATTGGGGGTATTGTCCCACTGCATGGGGGAGCGGGAGCCGGTGCGCTCGTAGCCGCCTTCCACGGAGGGCAGGTTCTCCACATAGCGCATTCCGATTTCATCCCCATAGTAAATAAACGGCGCGCCGGGCATGGAAAGCAGGAAGGCAAAGGCGATTTTCAATTCGTCCCCCTGAAGGTATTTTGCCAGCCGTTCCATGTCATGGTTGCCGGAGGGGATGCAGATTAGCCCTTTTCCGGCGCTTTTCCCGTAATTTTCCTTATAGGTTTCCACAAATTCCGAAATGTCGCCTTTTCCCCGTTTGGAGAAATAAGGTTCCCCGCACCGGAACAGGTCGTTGTAATGGGAGGGACCGAAATGCAGCAGGAAATCCATATGGAAACCGCCCTGCAGCGATTTGTCCGGTTCGCCCCATTCGGATACCATGGCGGCATCCGGGAATTCTTCGTCCAAAAAGGCGCGGATGCCCTGCCAAAGACGGATGGTTCCCTTACCGTCCTCGTCCTGTTTGACCAGGGAGCCTGCCATGTCCACGCGGAAACCGTCACAGCCGAGACCAAGCCAAAAGCGCATGATGTCTTTTAATGCCTCGACGGTTGCTTTCGGACCGGGGGCATCCATGGGCTGCTGCCAGGGGCGCTCCGGTTTGTAATACCCGTAATTCAACGCGGGCTGGCAGGAATAGAAATTAACGGCGCAGGAGCCGTTACGCCCGGAAATACCGCGCAGGAATCCCATTCCTTCCGGGGATTCCCATACATGGTCCGTCCATACATAGCGGTCGGTATATGCGTTGGTTTCCGCTTTCATGGATTCCAAAAACCACGGATGCTCCACGGAAGTGTGACCGGGAACAAGATCTAACAGAATGTGCATCCCGCGTTTATGTACTTCATCAAAAAGGCGCTTCAAATCATCGTTGGTGCCGTAACGGGGCGCCGTCCTGTAATAGTCCGCCACATCATATCCGGCATCGCCGAAGGGGGATGCAAAGCAGGGATTCATCCATATGGAATTGCATCCGAGTTCCTGGATATAATCCAGTTTCCCGGTAATCCCGTTAAAGTCCCCGATACCGTCGCTGTTGCTGTCCATAAAGGACTGGGGATAAATTTCATAAAAAACTGCGTTGTCTAGCCATTGTGCCATAGGTGGACACTCCTTTCTTATTTTATGTTTTTATGGTCGCATTCATTGATAGCGTCTGTTATAATGGTATCATAATCCTTAAAAATGACGGAAACAACCATAATAGTGCTGAAAAATGGTATTATAGTATTTTACACACAGATTTGCATAAAAATATTTTGCGGAAGCGGCGCACGGGTCGTGCGGCGGGCAGGATAGATACTTTTCCTGCCCGGTATGGAGGAAGGGATATGGGGAATATATCATCCAGGGAAAAAAGGCAGCATGGTTCGGTAAGCGTGCCTTACGCTTATTACGAATGCAGGATACCGGATTATTTTCCGCTGGTGCCGCTGCACTGGCACAATGAATTTGAATTAAACTGCATATTCAGCGGAAAAAGCGAATTGGTGTACGGAAAAGACAGGATGGTGACGGATGCGGGGGATATTGTGCTGATTACGCCGAACCGCCTCCATGCCATATATCCCCATGGGGATTCCCGCCAGGTATACGATACGTTGGTGTTCAGGGGGGAAATGCTTGGGGCGGGGAAAAAGGAGCGGGGATGGGTTTCCTGTATCGAGCCGTTAATTAACGGGACCCGCGAAGTGACGGTACCCATAACAAAAGGACATGGGCTCTATGGGGAAATCAGGGAGTGTGTGGAGGGAATCTTTGCCTGCCGGAAAAAGAATACCCCCGTTGCGGATCTTTCCATGAAAAGCGGCCTGCTGCGGCTAATCTGCCTTTTGGAAGAAAGCGGCGGCATCCGGGTTGTGAAGGAACAGGAAGACCGGTCCATGGAACATATCCGCGATGCCCTTGTATTTATTAACCGGAATTTTAAGGAGGATATCTGCGTGGAGCAGTTGGCGGACATGGTGCATTTGAGCAGGAGCTATTTCATGCATTGTTTTAAGCAGGCGACGGGCGTCAGCGCCGTGGAATATACCATCCAGCTCCGGATTAAGAACGCCTGCGAGATGCTGCGCAATTCCGGCAGGACATCCGTGGAGGTCGCTTTTGCGTGCGGCTTCCAGAATTTATCTAATTTCAACCGGCAGTTTAAGAAGTGCGTGGGCTGTACGCCGGGACAATACCGGAGGAATCTGCGGGGCTGAGGGGGCGTGTGCGCATTTTTCTATTGTGGAAAAAGGGTATGTTGTGTATACTGTTAGTAGGTTAACTCTGTTTCATCGGAGGTGTCATTATGAATCGCTATGTTTGGGTAAACATTGGTGAACAACGGTTTGAAAGAATAAGGGAACAAAATGCTTTTTATGTTGACAAGACGGATTTTATCAGGGAATGGTGGGAATCAGGCACAACGGTTACATTGATTACACGTCCGCGCAGATTTGGCAAAACGCTGAATATGAGTATGCTCGAATGTTTTTTTTCCTGTCAGTATGCCGGCAGGGATGATTTATTTGAAGGGCTTTCCATTTGGGAGGAAAAATCCCCTGACGGGTCTTACAAATACAGACAGTTGCAGGGAATCTATCCTGTGATCTTTCTCAGCTTTGCAAATGTTAAGGCGGCAAAATATGAAGATATGGCGTATAAAATAACGAAGATAGTTGCCGACCTGTATGAGCAGAACCGTTATCTGATTGACAGCGGTTTGTTGAGTGAAAATGAGAAGGAATACTATAAAAGCATTCGGACTGGAATTGGTGATGAGGTAGCAGCAAGTGCAATTCATTCCATGGCGAATTTCATGCAGCGCTATTATGGCAAAGACGTCATTATTATTCTTGACGAATATGATACACCGATGCAGGAGGCATGGCTTTCCGGGTATTGGGACAAGGCAGCCTCTTTTTTCAGGGATTTTTTTAACAGTACATTTAAGACAAATCCATATCTTGAGAGAGGTCTGATTACAGGCATTGCGAGAATATCCAAGGAGAGTATTTTTTCAGACCTGAATAATCTTAAGGTGGTAACAACGACTTCAAATCAGTATGCTACGGCATTTGGTTTTACGGAAGAAGAAGTATTCAGGGCACTTGACGATGCGGGACTTGGCAGGGAAAAACAGGATGTAAAGGCATGGTATGACGGATTTACCTTTGGCAGACATTCCGGCATTTACAATCCTTGGTCGATTGCATCCTTCATTGATAATGGAGGTGAATACGAAACCTACTGGGCAGATACGAGTGGAAACGGGCTTGTAAATTCCCTGATACGGCAGGGAAATGTCATAGTGAAAAGCACGATGGAGGATTTGCTTGCGGGCAGACCGCTGATTACGGAGTTAAATGAGCAGATTGTATGGAACCGGTTAAACGGTAGTGCAAGTGCTGTTTGGAGCCTGTTACTTGCAACGGGATACTTAAAGGTCGAAAAGCTCGAACGTATTGGGGAGCGTAAAAAGAGAGTGTATACACTGGGGCTCACGAATTTGGAAGTGGCAAGTATGTTTGAGGACATGGTTAAGAGCTGGTTTGGCGGAAGTACAGAGACTGCCTATAATAACTTTATAAAGGCGCTTCTTATCAATGATGTGGAAGCAATGAATGAATTTATGAATAAGATTGCACTGCATAGTTTTTCCTGTTTTGATATTGCAAAGAGCACGGCGGATGATGATGCACCTGAGCGGTTTTACCATGGTTTTGTATTGGGACTGATGGTGGAGCTTGACGGAAGATTCCGGATTACGTCTAACAGGGAGAGCGGATTTGGGCGGTATGACATTATGCTTATTCCAAGGGATAAGGAAAGGGACTGCGCATATATTATAGAGTTTAAGGTTCATAAGCCTTTGAAAGAAAAGGATCTTGCGGAATCTGTTTCCAATGCCCTGAACCAGATTGGGGAAAAACGTTATGAGACACAGCTTGTTGCGAATGGGGTAGAACCGGAGAAAATCAGAAAGTACGGGTTTGCTTTTAAAGGGAAGGAATGTCTGATTGGGTCGTATTGATGTGTTTTGGTTTCATAAGAGATGAAAGCCGGGGTATCTGTCCGGCATAAGGTTTAGGAACAGTGCATTATAATGAAAGAAAAGGATGGAAAGGTAAAATGAGCGAACTTCTGCGGAAAATCCGGGAAAATGTATCGAAAGTAATCGTCGGGAAAGAAGATGTGACGGGTCTGCTTCTTGCCGCTTTGGCGGCAGGAGGGCATGTGCTGCTGGAGGACATGCCGGGGACGGGGAAAACGGTGCTGGCGAAAGCGCTGGCGAAATCCATGGATTTTTCGTTTCACAGGATACAGTTTACGCCGGACCTGCTTCCCAGCGACGTAACGGGGCTTTCTTATTACCATCAGGAGAAGGGGACGTTTGTGTTTAAGGAGGGGCCCGTGTTTACCAACCTTCTGCTTGCCGACGAGATTAACCGTGCGACACCCAGGACACAATCGAGCCTGTTGGAATGCATGGGGGAAGGGCAGGTGACGGTGGACGGTGTGACGAGGAAGCTGGGCGTGCCGTTTTTTGTCATTGCCACGCAGAACCCGGTGGAGACACTTGGCTGTTATCCGCTGCCGGAGGCGCAGATGGACAGGTTTCTCATGAAGATAAGCATGGGGAGTTTAAGCGCCGTCCAGGAGCGGGAAATGATTGACCGATATATTACCGGAAGACCGTTGGAAACGATAACCCCGGTCTGCACGCAGGAGGAGATGGCGAAGCTGCAGGAAGAATGCCGGGAAATTTACGTACATGCGGACTTGCGGGATTATATCGTGAAGCTGGTGCAGGGGACGCGGAAATACGGCGAAGGTTTGGGGGAAGACCGTGGGATAACCGAAGGTGTCAGCCCAAGGGGAACGCTGGCGCTGCTGCGCGCTTCCCAGGGCTATGCCATGGTGGAAGGAAGGGACTTTGTGGCGCCGGAGGACATTAAGACGGTGGCGGTACCGGTGCTTGCCCACCGGATGGCGCTGGATTCCGGTTTTGCGGAGGAAAAAACAGCGGCAATCCGCGGACTGTTAAACAGTGTGGCGCTGCCCACGGAGGATTGGACGAAACCATGATCAGTTTATTTTTTGCAGGGATATTTTTGGTCTGCCTGGCATGGAATGTGTATTTCGGGCGGCATTGGCACCGGAACATGGAAGTCCGCCTTCATTTTGTGCAGGATTACGTGTATGCGGGCGGGCAGGCACAGCTTGAAGAAAGGATTGGGAATCGTAAGAGGCTGCTGCTGCCGGTACTGGAGGTGGCTTTTCATATACGCCGGGAGCTGGTGTTTAACGATTACGAGAATACCAATGTGAGCGATTATACATATAAAAGGGATATTTTCGCCCTGCTCGGAAACCAGCGTATCACGCGGACGCTGACGGTGGACTGTACCAAAAGGGGATACTACCGGTTGGAAAAGGCGGATTTGACCACTTATTCCATGCTGTTCCGAAAGCGGTTTTCCAGGGAATGGCCGGTGGATGCGGAACTGTATGTTTATGCCAAAAGGGTGGATGTTTCGGATATTCTGGTTGTCTGTGAACGCCTGATGGGGAATGTCCAGTGTGCCAAGCGGCTCAGTGAAGATCCCTTTGCCTATGCTTCCATCCGGGAGTATACCATTACCGATTCCATGAAGGCGATTAACTGGAAGGCGAGCGCCAAAACGGGGGAGTTGATGGTCAATACCTTTGAATCAACGTTAATGGAAAAAGTGATGATTTACGTGGACATGGAAGACAGGGGGATATTAAAATACGGATATCTGACGGAGGAATCCATTTCCGTGGCGGCAACCCTTGCCAGCCAATTGATTGTGCGGGGGATGGAAGTGGGTATCCGTGCCAATGTGGAAGCCACGGAACCGGGACGGACAAAGCGTAGCCGAATGCAGGAGAAACGAGGCACCGCGGATACCGCTTTTGCCGCAGCGCCGGAAACCGTGTATTTGGAACCGGCGGGGGGCAGAAAGCAGGCATCAGACATCGAGCGGATGCTTGCAAAGCGCGGAACGGAGGAAAAGACGGTGGCGTTTTCCTCCATACTTACCGCACCGGAGGAGGATGCGGTAAACATAATCATATCGAAAAACGTGGCGGAGAACCGGGATGCCATAGAAATATTTTTGGGACAGGAACGGCAGGGGATATGGATTATTCCCGTTCCGCGTGGGGAAGAAGGTGCGGTAAGGGCGCCGGATAACATCCGCACGCTCCGGCGGGAGGTGGAAAGAAGTTGAGGAAGAAGGTGAAAATAGCGGCGGGATGGGTACATGCCACGCTCGTTTTGGCATTGCTTTTGCCGCTTATGTGTGCGCTTGGCAGGAATCCGGGGGAAATGGCGGAACGGTTGTTCTATATCCGCTGTCTGCTTATTGCGTTTCCTGTTGCGGCGACGTGGATTGCCGTGGAAAAATGCAGGGGTGTGTTTTCCTATGCCGCAGCATCAGCGGCGGTTTTTGCCGTCACATGGCTGCTTGGGCGCTGGGCGGCAGGGACGCTGGAGCATGGGGAAGAAGCGTTTTTATACGTTCCGGTGCTGCTGGGGGAAACCGTGCTCGTGATTCTTCTGCGTTTCGCCGGCAGGGTGAACCAGAAAAAGGAACAGGATAGGGCGGAAGAAAGGGACCCGAACTGGAAGCCCTATGTGGATGTGCTGAAAACCCCTTCGTTTATGATGTTTCTGTATTTTTTTGCCGTGTATTTCCTTGGGCTGAATACATACAGTCCCGAAGTGTGCAACCAGGCTTTGGCGAGTGTTGCCGTATATGGGGTGGCGGCGCTTCTGTACCGTCATGTGGAGGAAACGGAGAACTATCTTTCATTAAATAAAAGAACCTGTAACCTTCCTTCCAAACGGATTTACGGAATCGGGAACGGGATGCTGGCGTGTTTCCTGCTGCTGCTTGCAGCGGCTGCCCTGCCTGCCTTTTTCTCCGCCGGGGGACGGGCATACCATGATTTCCGGAACGGGTTTAAGAATTGGCAGGTAGATTATGTGGAGTTTGGCATAGGCATGGATACTATGGGCGGCGGAGATGTACTGCCGGATTGGGTCGGTCAATTCGGGGAACCGAAACCGGCGCCGGTATGGGTAACGTTTTTGTTTTACGCTGCGGGGGCGGGAATCTTCCTGGCTTTGGCGGCGGCGTTCGGGAAATGGATGTTTGACATGTTCCGTGATTTCCGCGTGGCGGTGGATGAGAACGGCGATGTTGTGGAACGGCTAGAGGACGTGGAGGAGGAAGGCATGGAGCGCGTGCCGGAGCCGGCGGGGAGCCGCAGGCTGACGGAGCGGGAGCAGGTAAGGAGACGGTATCGGCGGTTCATCCGTAAACACCGGAAGGACCGCCCTGCCATGTATGAGTCGCCGGCTGAAATC
Source organism: uncultured Kineothrix sp. (assembly GCA_910587275.1). Lineage (GTDB taxonomy): Bacteria > Bacillota > Clostridia > Lachnospirales > Lachnospiraceae > Kineothrix. Next base: position 26,375 of record CAJUMD010000015.1, on the reverse strand, counting down.
GAGGGGAATGCGGGAGTGGCGCAGACGGCGGAAGGCGCGGAGATGCATGGGAGGTATGAGAAGGCGCGGTACGGGCGGGAACAGTAACTGCCGCAGCGTTTAACCAAGTAAATGATACCGGTAAAATATCACGTGGTTATGGGAAAAATGTGGTATACTTATAGAGAATCATGGAATATGGCGGAAATGCTGCAGGAAGGGAGACGTGGTGATGGAGCTGGAATTTACGAAGATGCATGGGTGCGGGAACGATTACATTTATGTGGACGGGAGAAAAATGACGGAAATCCTGCAAAATAATGCGGATAAAGGGAAAAAAAAGGCGGAATTGGTGCGGCGGCTGAGTGACCGGCATTTCGGAGTCGGGGGGGATGGGGTGATATTCATCCATCCGGTACCGGAATCCATGGCGGGGGAGCTTGGGGAACCCGTGGATTTTGAAATGGAGATGTACAATGCGGACGGTTCCAGGGCGGAGATGTGCGGAAACGGCATCCGATGCGTGGCAAAGTATGTGTATGACAAGGGATGGACAGACAAACGTAACATCAGTGTCGTCAGTTGCGGGAAAATCAAATACCTGGAGCTGTACGTGGAAAACGGAAAAGTTGCCAGTGTGAAGGTAAACATGGGAGAACCGGTCTTAAAGGCGGCTGATATCCCTGTCATCTCAGACCGGGAGGAAGTAATCGGCGGGGAATTGGAAGTGGACGGGAAAACCTTCAAAATGACATGCGTGTCGATGGGTAATCCCCATGCGGTCATTTTTGTGGAGGACGGACACATATTGACCGAACCGGACAATGAAGCGGGGGATGCGTTTGGCAAAGATATGGTGGAAGGCATAGGCTCTCTGATTGAGAAGCATCCCCGTTTTCCGAAGAAGACGAACGTGGAATTTGTGAATGTGCTGGACCGTAAAACGGTGCAGATGCGCGTGTGGGAGCGCGGCACGGGGGAGACGTTTGCCTGCGGTACGGGGGCATGTGCCACGGCGGTGGCATGTATCCTAAATGGTTTGACGGAAGAGGAAGTTACTGTTAAACTATTGGGGGGCGAATTGAACATTGCCTGGGACCGGGAGAAAAACGTGGTTTTCATGACGGGACCGGCGGAAACCGTTTTTGAAGGCGTGACAGACACGGGCAAATAACCGGATTGGGAATGGAACGCTGCATGGAAAGCGGAAGGGAAAGAAAGCAGGAGGAAAAACATATGTTTAAAGTGAATGACAATTACCTGAAATTACCGGGGAGCTACCTTTTTTCCACCATTGGGAAAAAGGTGAATGCTTATGCGCAGGCACACCCCGACAAAAAAATCATCCGTCTTGGCATCGGTGACGTGACCCAGCCGTTGGCTCCCGCTATTATCGAAGCGCTGCACGGGGCGGTGGACGAGATGGGGAAAGCGGAGACATTCCGCGGCTATGCGCCGGATTTGGGTTACGAATTCCTGCGTAATGCCATAGCGGAAAACGATTATAAGGCGCGGGGATGCGATATCGCGGCAGATGAGATTTTCGTTTCCGACGGGGCAAAGTGCGATTCGGGGAATATTCAGGAGATTTTCAGTGTGGATAACCGGATAGCCGTGTGTGATCCGGTTTACCCGGTTTACGTGGATACCAATGTCATGGCGGGGCGGACGGGAACTTATGATGCAAAGGCGGAAGTCTGGAGCGATGTGATTTACATGCCGTGCCTTGCGGAGAATGGTTTTGCGCCGGAGCTGCCAAAGGAGACACCGGATTTAATTTACCTGTGTTTCCCCAACAATCCTACGGGTTCCACCATTACGAAGGCGCAACTGCAGGAATGGGTGGATTATGCCAATAAAGCAGGGGCGGTAATCATTTACGATGCGGCATACGAAGCGTATATTTCGGAGGAAGACGTTCCCCACAGCATCTATGAGTGTGCGGGTGCAAGGACCTGTGCGATTGAGCTGCATTCCTTTTCCAAAAATGCGGGATTTACCGGGGTGCGTTTGGGTTATACCGTGATTCCGAAGGATTTGAAGTGCGGCGACGTGGCGCTCCATTCCTTATGGGCAAGGAGGCACGGCACGAAATACAACGGTGCGCCTTATATCGTGCAGCGTGCAGGGGAAGCGGTGTATTCCGAGGCCGGCAGGACGCAGTTGAAGCAGCAGGTGGCTTATTACATGAACAATGCGAAATATATCTTAAACGGATTAAAGGATGCGGGCTACACGGTGTCCGGCGGGGTTAATGCGCCGTATATCTGGCTGAAAGCGCCGGACGGCATGACGAGCTGGGAATTTTTTGATTATCTGCTGGAACATGCCAACGTGGTGGGTACGCCCGGTTCCGGTTTCGGTCCCAGCGGGGAGACATATTTCAGGCTGACGGCATTCGGAAGTTATGAGAATACGGTGGAGGCCGTGGAGCGGATTAAGGCATTATAGTTTTGGAAAATGGGGTTTCCCCCGCCGCGTGACAGGACGGCGGGGGTTTTTTGCACACGGGCACCATAAATGGGAAAGGGATAAAACGTATCTGTTTTAACCGTTTGATAATCCGTCGGGACCGGGCAGGATGAGGGGAGCGGAAGAAACGGGTACCGGCACATGCTTTGGCGCCGTATCCGGCGCCGGGGAGGGAGGCGGAAGAACGTGGGAGAGGAACAGTTTGAGGAATGTATCGGCGCCATGGTGCGGGGGGATAAACAGGGGCTCCGGCAGGTATATGAAGCGTATGCCCGATATATTTATACGATTGTTTACGGTATCCTGGGCAGCAGGGAAAATGCGGAGGATGTGACCAGCGAATTTTTTATCCGGCTTTGGGAGAAAGCAGGGCAGTATAAGGGTGGAAACGGGCATAAGGGATACCTGGCATCCATCGCAAGGAATATGGCGGTGGATTATATAAGGAAATACAGACGGGAAGAACTGACTGCGGCGGTACACGGTATGGAAGCGGACGGGGAAGGGGAGGACGGGGAAGCGGCGCCGTACCGGCAGCGGAATAGGACGGCGGACAAATCCGCAAACGTGGAGGAAGAAGTCATCGGGAACATGGCGTTGCAGGAAGCCCTTGGGAGCCTGAAACCGCAGGAAAGACAGGTTGTAGACATGAAAGTGCTCGGAGGGCTGACGTTTAAGGAAATTGCGCATCTTTTGTCCCTTCCCATGGGAACGGTCACATGGAGGTATCAGAATGCGGTGAAGAAATTAAGGAGGTGCGGATATGGAGAAATTTGAAAAAGAATACAGACAAATGATTCAGGAAGAAATGCCGGACCTTTGGGAAAGGATAGAGGAAAAGATAGGGGACAGGGTAGGAGATAGGATAGAAGATAAGAACTGGCGGAAGGAAAACGGGCGGTGGAACAGGATGGTTTCGGCGCAGAGGACAGGACTTGAAAATGCGGCAGGCGGGAAACACATCCGGCAGAAAAAAGCATGGCGTTATATGGGCGTGGCGGCGGCATGTATGGGCGGCGTGATTTTGGTTCCTGCGGCGCTGTTCCTGTTCCGGGCGGGATTTTCGGGCAGCGGTTACGGAAATGCGTATTCGACAGCTCCCCGGTCAGCGGATATGACGGCATCGGAAAGTACGGCAGGAGAAAGTACGGAGATGGGAACCGGCATGGCCGGAGGGGAAAGCGTGACCGCGGACATGGCGCCCATGGAAAGTGCATCGGAAATGACGGCTGAGGAAAAAGCGGAAAGCGAAACGCCAATCGCCGGCTCCATACCGGACGGGACGATCCTTCCGCTGGTAAAGGTAAAGGTATTGGAAATAACCGAAATGCAGTATCATGCGGTTTACCTCGTCAAGGTGGAACGGGATGGCAGCGGATGGCTGGCGGAAGGAGAGGAAATCCGCTTTTTGTCAGGATTGGGAATCGGCATGGAAACCGGCGGGGAATATGAAGTTTCCCTTGTTTACCACGAAGGGGCGGAGGTACCGTTCCGGCTGCTGGAATAGGGGCTGAAATCGCAGAACAACGTAGACCACGGCAAGCTGATAAAACAGATATGGGCATTGGGAATAAGGGATAAAAAGCTGATTCCAATCATAAAGGAAATGCTGAAAGCATCAATTAAAATGCCAGATGGAGAAATTGTATATCCCACAAAGGGAACGCTGCAGGGAGGAATTTTATCTCCGCTGCTGTCAAATATTGTTCTTAATGAATTAGACTGGTGGGGGCAGAGCCGGTGGGTGGAAATCCCCACTAGACATGAATATTCCTGCAAGGGAGAGATGATGATGTAAACCGTCAGTTGACATTATCCCTTCGAATGTTGCTTTTGGTATGGTAGACTATCATTTATTACTCTGTTATATTCAAACAGTAGATTAAATATTTCATCAGCAGATAAATGGAGGAAAATGATTATGGGCTTAGGAAAAAATATCCAGTATCTGAGAAAGCAGAAAAAGATTACGCAGGAACAGTTGGCTGAAATTATGTCTGTTTCCCGCCAGACAATATCGAAATGGGAAGCAGATGAAGTTATTCCCGAATTGGATAAGATAGTGGCTTTAAGCGATTTGTTTGCCTGTAAACTTGACCCTATGATTAAAGAAGATATGAGCGCCGGTGATGCAGCTTATTCAGAAATTATTGTAAAAAATGTAAAAGCATTTCAGATGGCAAGATATGTAATGCTCTCACCGAATCCGGAAGATGATGTAAATGCATACATGGAAAACTGGGCACGGCGGTCTGGTCTGCTGAAAGTTTCGCCGGATGCAATGAGGATTGGATGGGATTTTCCGTTTGTCCCGCCTGAAATGACTACCAGATTTGGCATTCACGGATACGTGGCAGCTTATATTCTGCCGGAAGGATTTGAAACAGACTGCCAGGGTGTGGAATATGCTGTCCAGAAAGAAGCTGACTATGCAGTGATAACAATTTACCATCCTTTTATGGCGGTAGACCGTATCCGCGGCGGTTATAAAAAAATAATGGATTTTTTAGCGGCAAACGGATTTCGTGAAGAACCGAGGGAAGATGTTTTATCCTGTTTTGAGTATGTTTATGAAAAAGAAAGCGTTACCTGCATGGATGTGTATATTCATGTGGACGGTGTTTCCAAGACAAACAGCTTTACAAATTTTTCATAAATTTGCGGATGAAAAACGGAGGAACAAAGTATGGAATTAAAGGCAAGTGATATTCAAAAACAAAGAATTGAGGAAATAGAAACAAAAGCAGATGAATTAGTGCAAAAATGCAGAATTATGTTTGTTTCATCTGTGAATGAAAAGGGCTATCCAAGAGTATGCTGTGTGAATAAGCTGAGCGATAAGGGGTTTCGGGATATATATTTTGTAACTTCCAAAAGAAGTGAAAAACAGGGAAAGGCAAAACACTTTGAAACCAATGTAAAGTCAAGTATTTGTTTTCAGCATGGGGGTGATTCTTTAACGCTGGTGGGAGAGGTTGAGATTATAACGGACAGAAACGAAATGCAGGAGTTATGGAATGAGGATGATAAGAGTTTTTTTCCTAAAGGGATTGATGATCCTAAGATAAGATTTATTCATTTCCATACATTGGAGGCGACTTTTTGGATAGAACATAAATTCAGGACTGTAAAATATAAATAGGGATTATTTTCCCAAATTTGCCAATGAAAGGCTGTAACTATGGCAATGTGGATAGAACTGCGAAAACTCAAATAACATGAGCATTGACAAAATAAAAAAGTTGTGATAAAGTACCATCAATAACATAAGAAAAGCAATGACGGAAAAAAGTAGTTTAATTGGAAACATCCAGAGAAAATAGCACTTGGTGGAAGCTGTTTATGTAGAAATTAGACGAAAACCATTCTAGAGCCGTAATGCCGAAATGAGTAAGTGTTACCGTATGCCTGCGTTAAAGGATAGGATTTGATGGAATCTGAAGTGAAAAGTTAAGGTGGAACCGTGTGATATGCACCCTTAAGACTATATGATTATGGTCTTATGGGTGCTTTTCTTATGTTGTTGCCAAATCGTTAAAATGCAAAAAGGGAAAGGAGCAACAAAGTATGAAGGTTCTACGGAAAAACGGAGAAGTTGCAGAAGTGAATTTTGAGGAACAGGAGGGTAAAAAGGCATTTTGGCATACGAGTGCACATGTGCTTGCACAGGCTGTAAAACGTTTATATCCGGAAACGAAGTGTGCCATTGGTCCGGCAATCGAAAATGGAGCAAGTCTATGGGAAGTCAAGAGAAGAAGCTGTCAGCTTTATGGAGAATGCAGGTGAAACATATAAAATTGAGCTGATTCGGGAATTGGATGATGCGGAGCAAATCAGCTTCTATAAGCAGGGAGAATATGAGGAATTTTGTGCGGGACCACATATTTCCAATGTGTGTCAGATTAAAGCCGTCAAATTATTGTCGGTGGCCGGAGCCTATTGGAGAGGCAACGAAAAAAATCAAATGCTTACGAGAATTTATGGTATATCTTTTCCGAAAGCGGCACAATTGGATGAATATCTGCATATGGTTGAAGAAGCAAAAGCAAGGGACCACAGAAAATTGGGAAAGGAACTTGGAATCTTTACGATTTTTGAGGAGGGACCGGGACTGCCGGTATTCCTGCCGAATGGAATGATATTGAAGAACCTGCTGATTGATTATTGGAGGAAAATCCATCGCAGAAAAGGGTATGTTGAAATTTCCACGCCTATTATGTTGGAAAGAAGCCTTTGGGAGACATCGGGCCATTGGGACTTTTATAGAGATACCATGTACGCTCTTAAGGTTGAAGATGATGATTATGCAATCAAACCAATGAGTTGTCCGGGTGGAATGCTGGTGTATAAACAGGAACCGAGATCATATAAAGAGCTTCCTATGCGAATGGGAGAATTAGGGCTTGTGCATCGTAATGAAAAGTCCGGAACATTACATGGTCTTATGAGAGTACGTTCATTTACGCAGGATGACGCTCATATTTTTATGAGAGAAGATCAGGTAATGGATGAGATACAAGGTGTAATGCGTCTTATTGATGAAGTTTATCGGAAGTTTGGTTTTTCATATGAAATTGAACTGTCAACGAGACCAGAGCATTCCATAGGAAGTGATGAGGATTGGCAGCTTGCTACGGAATCTTTAGAAAAAGCAGTGCAGGGAATGGGTAAGTCTTATGCAGTAAATGAAGGAGACGGTGCATTCTATGGACCGAAACTTGACTTTCATCTGAAAGATTCCATAGGCAGAACATGGCAGTGTGGAACCATCCAGCTTGATTTCCAGCTTCCGCAAAGATTTGATATCGACTATATTGGGGCAGATGGAGAGAAACACCGTCCAATTATGCTGCATAGGGTTATATTCGGCTCGATAGAACGTTTTATTGGTATTTTATTAGAACATTATGCGGGGAAATTTCCTGCGTGGATTGCACCCGTACAGGTTAAGATTCTTCCGGTTTCGGATAAATATACTGATTATGCTAAGAAAGTTGAGGGGTTTTTGGAAGAAAATGATATCCGGGTAGAAGTGGATGGCAGAAGTGAGAAACTTGGATATAAAATCCGTGAAGCACGCATGGATAAGGTGCCATATATGTTTATCATAGGTGAAAACGAGAAAAAGAATATGTCTGTATCCGTAAGACAAAGAGACGCAGAGCCTGATAAACAGGGCATGGGAGAAATGAGCCTTGAACAAATGGTCCACTTGGTAAAGAGAGGTAAGGTGGAATGAAAGCAACAATGGTTTCGGGAGCAGAGGGAGGAAAAATTTAATGAAAATGATATAAAAACCCATAATATCCTTTCCGTGATACGTATCTACCATATAAGCTGGAAATACGGAAGCAAAAGTCCGGTGGAAAAAGGGAGGATGGATTATGGAAAACAGAAAAACGGAAGCGGGAAGGTTTATGGAGCGCATGGCGGCAGTTTTGCTGGCGGGGACGGTATTTGCGGGAAGTGTCCTGACCGGCTGCGGCAGGGCAGACGGAGCGGGGGCAAAATCCTCATCGGAGGGAAATACGGCGGCGGAGACAACGGAGGCAGCCGCTTCGGAAGAAGCATGGGGAACCGAATACGGTATGACGGGAGCAGTGCAGGATTCGGAGGCAGGTGCGGGGGAGACGCTGCGGTATCCGGGTGAGGACGTGGAAAGAAATACGGAACCGGTACAAAGAAATGCGGAAGAATATTCCCAGTGGGAGGAAAAAGGATTCAGCCCGGTTTACCAAGAGCCTCTTTCCACATTTTCCGCGGATGTGGATACGGCGTCTTACAGTAACCTGCGCAGGCTGATTATGGGCGGTTATGCCGTGGAAAATCTGCCGGAAGGGGCGGTACGGATAGAAGAAATCATCAATTATTTTTCTTACGGGGATTTGGCAGACCCGGAGGACGGGGAGCCGTTTGGCGTGACGACCCAGATTATGCCGTGTCCGTGGAACCGGGAAACCCAGCTTTTGCGCATTGGGTTAAAAACGCAGGATGTGGATTACGGGGATTCCCCGGATTCCAATCTTGTATTTCTGCTGGATGTGTCCGGTTCCATGTATGCGCCGGATAAACTCCCGCTGTTACAGGAATCCTTTGCACTGCTTGCGGAGAACCTGACGGAGAAGGACCGCGTATCCATCGTGACTTATGCGGGGGAGGATACCATCGTCCTTGAAGGCGTGCCGGGCAGCGAGACGAAAAAGATATGTCAGGCGCTCTATGCGCTGGAAGCGGGTGGAGGCACCCACGGAAGCCGGGGTATCGAGACGGCGTACCGGCTGGCGGAAGAATATTTTATTGAAGGGGGCAACAACAGGGTAATTCTTGCCACGGATGGGGATTTGAACGTGGGGCTTACCACGGAGGATGAACTGGAAGATTTGATAACCGAAAAGAAGGAGTCGGGGGTATTTCTTTCGGTTCTCGGTTTCGGCGCCGGAAATATTAAGGACAACAAAATGGAAACGCTGGCGGACAAGGGGAACGGCAATTATGCATACATTGATTCCCTGCGGGAAGCCAATAAAGTATTGGTGGAGGAAATGAGCGCCACACTGCTTACGGTCTGCAAGGATGTGAAATTCCAGGTGGAATTTAACCCGGCGGTGGTGGAAGAATACCGCCTGATCGGATACGATAACCGTATGCTGGCGGCGGAGGATTTTGACGACGATACGAAGGATGCGGGGGAAATCGGCGCGGGACATTGCGTGACTGCACTGTATGAGATCGTCACTACGGAACCGGTAAACGGCAGGGGAAAGACGCAGAAAGATTTAAAGTATGCCGAGTTCCATGAAGGAAACGAAAAGGATACCGCAGGGGACGGCGGAAAAGAAGAACCTGTGGGGGACGGAAACAACCATAAAGAGTATGAATGGCTGACCGTGAGCATCCGTTACAAGGAGCCGGACGGAAACGAAAGCATGTTGTTGGAGTATCCGGTGGACTTTACGGCATATACGGAAGATGCAGACGACGATTTCCTCTTTGCGGCAGCGGCGGCAGAGTTTGGGCTGGCAGCCATGGACAGCGGGTACCGGGCAGACGCCTCGTTTGCGCATGTGCTGGAAGTGCTGGAGGAAATGGATTTGGAAGATGAATATAAAAAAGAATTCCTCGAATTGGTGGATATGCTGCGGAAAAACTCCGGTAAATAATACAGGAAACGGTTCCCGGACGGAGAACAGCCCATACGGGCATCCAAAGGAAGAATGCCGGCGTGCGGGCAGGGAAGACATCTTCCCTACCCGCTCACCCGTTTGACCATATCGATGCACCAATCCTCATATTTTCCTTGGTTTCCCTGTTCATCCGTATATTCATATACGCCGTCCAGGTGTACTTCTCCAACTGCATGATAGCCTAATCTCTCATACAGCCTTTTGGCAGCAGGGTTATCGGTTGGATTCACGTCAAGTCCCAAATAGGGAATTTTATTTTCCCTGCAAGTTTCCTCACACGCCAATACCAGTTGGGCTCCAATGCCGTAATTCCTGAAAGGTTCCATCATTAACAAATCAATCATATCTGCACATTTTTCATGATTGGTATATAACATGACATCTTCTTTATTATCCAACGACAATAGCACATATCCAATGGCAAAATGGTTGATAAATGCACCTAAATAAACTGCTTTGCCTTCTTTCTGCTGCCGGATTCTGTCAGTGTGCACGGAAACATCCCCTTTTACCAACAGTAAACAATCCAAATCACTTTCTTTTATTATCCTGATTTGGCAGGGTATGGATTTTATTTCATATATTTTTTCATGCTGGCGGAGCCGTGCACGGAAATGGTTTTGTCACTGCGCAGTAATGTTCCGTCCAAATCAAAAAGCAGCAGTTTATAAGAGTCCATAAATTCTCCTGTTCATAATAAGGCAGCCGCATCCAGCGCAAGTTCCATGGCGGCGGCAAACGTGCCGTTGCCCCAATTCCTGCCGTCATGTTTTTCCACGTTGGCGAGGGAGTCTGCGGTAAATAACAGTTGTCCGAAGGTTACACCGCGCATTTTGGCACATGCCGCCATGGACGCGCATTCCATTTCCACCACGGAATATCCTTCGTTTTTGCGGTAAAGCACCATTTCTTTGGTTTCGCGGTAAAAGCCGTCCGTAGTCCAGGTTCTGCATCTGCGGAAAGGCAGCCCTGCCGCGGTGAGCGCCCGTTCGATGGCGAGGATGGCTTCTTCACAAAGTTCCACTTCCCTTGCGGGAGGCAGATAGTGGTAGGAAGTTCCCTCCTGCCGGAGTGCCGCCGTGGGTATGAAAAAATCGCCTTCCGTTCCTTCTTCCAGTGCGCCGCAGCATCCGGCGGCGATGATTTTCCCTGCCCCGGCGGCGATGACCTGCTCCATGATTTGTACGGCGCCGGAACCGCCCAAAGGAACCTGCAAAAATGTTATCTCTCTGCCGCCGCGTTTGGTTTGGTAAGCGTGGAATGTTTTGGTGACGCATTCAAAGGTTCCGGTAATGCGGCAGTGATGCGCTGAGGCGTAGGCATCGATTTCCGGTTCCATGAACAGCAGCACCGCCCTTTCCGTGAAGCGGTAATTCCCGGTATGACCGGGCATAAGCACCGCCTGCGTTTCCGTGTCATATTCCAGGATGGGAATTTCGTTTTTTATGAGCGGCATGGGGTAATCCTTCCTTTTGTTTTTTCCTAAGCATATCATGGGAAAAAATAAAAAGCAATCTTTTTATATGCGATACAATTATGGGCGAAACATCATATCCCGGTGCCCTTCATTTGGCAAATCATCTGTAAGATGATTTTATCTCCCGTTTGACATAAATTCATATAAAAAGTAAAATATATCAAATATATTTGACATATAGTAAGCAATATGATACTATGCAATGGGAGGTGGATAAATGGCAAGGAACATAGCGATTAAAGTGGCACGGGCGGAGAAGGACATGACGCAGAAAGCCCTTGCGGAAGCCGTCGGTATTTCGAGGCAGACGATGAATGCCATCGAGCAGGGGGAATATAATCCGACGATTAAGCTGTGCCGTTCCATATGCCGCGTGCTTGGGAAAAGTCTGGATGATTTGTTTTGGGAAGATGAATAGGGGACGGGCCGGGGAAGATGAAGGAAGGAGAGGATGCATGTGAAAAAAGGAAAAAAGAGCCGTTTGGACGAGATGCAGGAGCAGAAAATGCTCCAAATTGAACATAACGGCTGCTGGCTGGCTTTTTTTGGTCTGTTTGCAGTCATACTCGTGCAGTTGGTATATTACGGAATGGAGGAAGCGGAACGTTTTGCCGGAGAGTGGATTGTCTTTATGTGTATGGCGTTATACCTGGTGGCAGCCTGTATCAAAAACGGGATTTGGGACAGGAGGTTACGGCCGTCATTCCAAACAAACCTGTATGCCAGTGCGGCAGGGGGACTGGTAGGGGGATTCGTCCGGTTCCTGGTGGCTTACCGCCAATGCGGGGACTTTTGGGCGGCTTTACGGATTGGGGTAATTATCTTCTTCTGCGTTTTGGTGGTATGTACGGCGGTTATGTCTATGGGGGCTTTCCTGTACCGTAAGAGGGTGGAACGGCTGGATGCGGAAGCGGAAATGGAAGCGGGAGATGCACAAGGGGAAGAAACGGGAGGAAACGGGAAATGATAGTGGCGGAACATTTGGTAAAAACGTTTACGAAGATAACGAAAAAAGAAGACGGAATAAAAAATGGAATAAAAAACGGAATAGGAACGGGGAAAGGAACCCGGAAAACGGAAATCCGTGCCGTGGACGATATTTCGCTTACGGTGGGCGACGGGGAAATCGTCGGAATCCTTGGTCCCAACGGCGCGGGGAAGACGACGCTTTTACGCATGATGTCCAAACTGATGAAGCCCACGGAAGGCACGGTGCGAATCCGGGAAGGGGGAGAGGAGATTTCGGACGATTTGGAAGTAAAACGGCATATCGGTTATCTTTCCAACAATACCAAACTGTATGGCAGGCTTTCCCCAAGGGAGCTTTTGCAGATGCTGGGAACGGTTTACGGCATGGAGGAAGGGAAAACCGGGGAGCGGATTGGGAAAATCAGCGCCATGCTTTCCATGGATTCCTTTTTGGATAACCGGATTGAAAAATTATCCACGGGACAGACGCAGCGGGCATCCATTGCAAGGTGCCTGATTCACGACCCACAGGTTTACATTTTCGACGAACCTACACTGGGGCTGGATATTTTAAGCAGCGCGGCAATCATCGATTTCATGAAAGGGGAGAAAGAGAGGGGGAAAACGGTCCTGTATTCCACCCATTACATGGAAGAAGCGGAATATCTCTGCGACAGAATCGTCATGATTCACCAGGGCAGGATTATCAGCGAGGGGACGCCGGACGCTTTAAAAGCGGAGAACGGAAAGGGAAGCCTGCGGGATGTTTTCACCGAATTAATCCGTAAGGAGGGAATGCAGGATGAACACTAAAATCATAAAAACTTTATTAAAAAAAGAAATGCTGGACGTATTCCGTGACAGGAAGACGGTACTCATGATGCTGTTGGTGCCGGTTCTTTTGTATCCTTTGGTGTTTTTGGGAGCGCTGCAGGTCAGCGCCTGGGTTACTTCCGGCATGGAGGAACAGGAGTACCGGATTGCCGTTGAAACGGGGGACGGCGGCGCTTTTTACGGCTGGCTGGAACAGCAGGGAGCGCTTTGGGAAAAGGAATTGGAAGCAAAAAGAACGGACGGAAAGGAAGAAAAAAAAGAAGAATCAAAACCGGGTAAAGAAGCGGAAGAAGAACAGGATGCTTATAAAATCGCGGTCCTGGACGCCGCAGGCATCCCGGACCATGAACAGGCGTTAGAGAACGAAGAAATCGATGTTTATGTTTCCGTCCGCCAGGAGGATAATAAAATGCACTATGACGTGTATTATCTTGCTTCCACGGCGAATTCCCCTTATGCGGCGGATATCGTGACGGATGTCCTTGACGGCTTCCGTGAAGAACTGACCAGAAAACGGGTTGCGGAAGCGGGAATGGATGCGGAGGAGATTTTAGAGCCCATCCTTTACGGAAAGAAGAATACCGCCAGCAGTGAACAGTCCCTGGGGAGCATGATTGGCACCATCCTTCCGTTCATGCTGATTGTCAGTCTTTTGATGGGAACCATGTATCCGGCTATCGATACTACGGCAGGGGAGCGTGAGAGGGGAACCTTGGAAACGGTGCTGACGCTTCCTGTTAAAAACAGGGACCTGCTTATGGCGAAATTCCTGACCGTGGCAGGAATCGGTATGGTTTCCGCCCTGTTAAACATACTTTCCATGGGCGGCATAGCCGCATACATGTATGCAATGATGGATTTACAGACGGAAATGGAAAAGATACGCATGGTGAAATTTCTGCCGGCAGTTTTGGTATGCATATTGGCGGTGTTTGCTTTTTCCCTGTTTTTAAGCGCCGTCACCATGTGCGTGACTTCCTTTGCGAAAAGCTACAAAGAAGCGAATAACTATATCACGCCGCTTATGCTGGTGGTGATGTTTGTGGGCTACATCGGTTTTATTCCGAACCTGGAGCTTTCCGGCGGGATGTCGGTGATGCCTGTGGCGAATATCTGCCTGCTGATAAAGAACATTATGGTGTTTAAGATTGATTACGGGGCGATTGCGGCGGTGCTGATCAGCAATGTATCGTATGCGGTGCTGGCAATCCTGTTTTTGGGCAGAATTTATGACAGCGAATCTCTCCTGTTTTCGGACGGGAAAGGGGGGCTTCAAATCTTTGAAAAACGCGGGGATATGGAAAAAGACGGAGTGCCTACGGTGTCCGATGCGGTATTTGTACTGGCGCTTACGTTTCTTCTGATGATGTATGTGGGGGGATTTTTGCAGATGAAAGCCGGTCTGGCGGGTGTGTTCGGGACACAGATGATCCTGCTTTTGGTTCCGCTGTTCCTCGTGGTTTATACGAAAAGGGATATCCGGCGTACGTACGGATTCCGGGGCGCCGGTGTACGGGGATATGTGGGCGGTGTGCTGGTTTGTGCCGGCATGATTTTCCTGAATTTAGTGGTTTCGGCGGGAATGGTATGGCTGTTTCCCGAAAGTGCGCAAAATGTGGAGACGGGGTTTTCGGATATTTTGGGCGACAATATGACGGTGGCGCTTCTTGTTGTCGCGCTTGCTCCGGCGGTCTGCGAAGAAATGCTGTTCCGCGGGGTGGTGTTCCATTCCCTGAAAGGGAAATACCGTGCCGGCATATCGGCGGCGGTTACGGCGGCGTTGTTCGGGCTGTTCCATATGAGCCTTGTGAAATTCCTTCCCACCGGATTGCTGGGACTGGTACTGTGCTTTGTGGTTTGGCAGACAGGCAGTATCTATCCGGCGATGCTGATGCATTTTCTGAATAATATGTTCAGTGTGATCGTGATGTTCCGACAGGAACGGCTTGCAAGGATATTTCCGGCGTTTTTCCGGGACTCGCTTTCCGTTACGGAAGGCTTGCTTCTTGCAGGTATCGGGGGTATACTGATAGGGATTGGTATCTTTGTGATGCGTGGAAGGAGGAAGCGGATTGAACCCAAAAGTTTATGAATATGAATCCTCCATTTACCGGGCGGACGGGAAAGGGGGCGCTTACGTGGTATTTCCTTATGATGTCAGGGAGGAATTCGGCAAAGGACGGGTGAAGGTGCATGTCACTTTTGACGGGGAACCTTATGACGGCAGCGTGGTCAACATGGGCGTGAAAAACGAAGACGGGAGCATCTGCTATATCATAGGTATCCGTAAGGACATCCGGGCTAAAATAGGGAAGCAGCCGGGGGACAGTGTCCGCGTAACCGTAAAGGAACGGGAAGCGTAACGGTGGTCGGAAAAAGGGGAGCGGAAACAGAACAGGAGGAAAAGGTTATGTTATGTATCAAAAACGGTATGGTCCACGATGCCATCCATAAGGAGCCTTATTTGGCGGACATTTTGGTGGAAGACGGGAAAATCGCGGCAATCGGGGAACGGTTGGAAATGGGAACGGGAGAGGGCATCCGTATCGTGGATGCCGAAGGACTGCATGTGTATCCGGGATTTGTGGAGGCGCATGGACATATCGGACTGGACGGATACGGCATCGGTTATGAAGGAATGGACTACAATGAATTGAATGACATCATCAGCCCGCAGATGCGGGGGATTGACGGTGTGAAGCCGATGGATGCCGCGTTTTCCCATGCAGCGGCAGCGGGCGTCACCTGCGTCTGTGTGGGACCGGGCAGCGCGAATGTGCTGGGAGGTACCTTTACGGTCATTAAGACCGTGGGAAAACGGGTGGACGACATGGTGGTACGCGACGGTGTGGCGATGAAGTGCGCGTTCGGGGAAAATCCCAAACGGGTATACCGGGAGAAAAAAGATTCCAGCCGTATGACGACGGCAGCTCTTTTGCGGGAGACTTTGTTCAAGGCGAAGGAATACATGGAAAAAAAGGAAGCGGCAGGGGACGACCGGACCAAACTGCCCGCCTTTGACATGAAGATGGAAGCCCTGCTTCCGGTGATGAAAGGGCAGATTCCCTTAAAAGCCCATGCCCATGCCGCTGAAGATATTTTTACGGCGCTGCGTATTGCGAAGGAATTTGGGTTAAAGATTACTTTGGAGCATGTGACGGAAGGCCATCTGATTGTGGAGGAACTGGCAAAGGAAAACGTACCTTTGGCGGTGGGACCGACTCTGACCAGTGCATCCAAGTTCGAGCTGCGCAACAAAAGCTGGACTACGCCCGGTCTTTTGGCAAAGGCGGGCTGCCAGGTATCCATCATTACGGATTCCCCGGTGATTCCCCAGGAATACCTTCCTCTTTGTGCGGGGCTGGCGGTGCAGGCGGGGATGGACCCTTTTGCGGCATTGCAGGCAATTACCATCAATCCCGCAAAACACGCAGGCGTCGCAGACCGGGTCGGTTCGCTGGAAGTGGGGAAGGATGCGGACTTGGTGATTACGGACGGATGCCCGTTTGAAATTACTTCCCGGGTGAAATATGTGTTTATTAACGGAAGGCAAAATGAAACCATGGAATGATGTGTGAATATGTGCGCATAAATAAGTGATAAGAGAAGACACACAGGAGAGGAGTGATTCTATGAGACGAAAAGCACAGGCGTTATATCAAAACGGAGCCAAGAACTTCTTTGCCCATGCAGACTAGCAGACATATAGAATTCTGTATGGGCGGATAAAGCTATATGTTCTGCTGTTTCTGCACTTTATTCCTGCAGGCAACGAGCCAGGCAGCCGCACTTGAGCGGATGTTTGGTGACTGCCGCAAGGGTCAATCCCCCAACTGCCTGCAGCGGGGGCTGACTTGTTTAAGGCAGATAAGGAGCGGTGAAGATGAAATATTTAAATGCAGCAGAAATATTGCCGGAACATCTATTGAAAGAGCTTCAAAAGTATGCCGATGGAGAGATTCTGTATATTCCAAAGACCTCCTCAAAAAAGGAATGGGGAGCCGTTAATGGTTCACGGGTATTTTATCAAGAGAGAAACAAAGAAATTCAAAGACTTTTTCAATTGGGATTTTCCGTAGATGCTTTGGCTGATCAATATGGTTTGGCATATAGCACCATCAAAAAAATAGTGTACGGATAATGGAAAAACGCCTGTGTGAAACAATACGGGCGTCTTTTTACGGTTAGTTTAATTATAATCATTTTCTCTACTTGTGAGTCGGCAACAGGTTTCATACAATGGTATTGCGCTATAACGGTTCAGACAGGTCACTGAACCGTCACGGAAATGCACACAGAACGGAAGGAGAGATGACGAATGAAAAATATCACGAACAGGCAATTTCGTATATTGGGTGATTGCGGGAAGATTTATCAGTTTATGCTGGACATTTATGAGAGGGATTGGAGAAACGGTGTGCCGGCTCCTTTTTTTGAATGGGCTTATTCGGCATTTGCCTATTGGATGGACATATCCTATTCCTACAAGAACCGGATTTGGGAGGAGAATGGAGAGATTGTGGCATTTTGTTTTTATGAAAACCCCGTGACGGATATCTATTTCAGCCTGAAGCCGGGATATGAAGAACTTGCCCCGGAGATGTTAGCCTATGCGGATGAATATATGCCCGGAAAGGATGGGAAAAACCAGATGATTCTTTTCGGCGGACAAACCGCATTAATAAATGCTGCAAAAGAGCTGGGATACCGTCAGGTTAAGGAGCTGAACGATATGCAATTTGATTTTGGGGATGTATTGGACTATCCGCTGCCAGAGGGTTTTTACTTTGTCAGACCGGAAGAATATGACATGGATAAGATAAGCAAGTGTTGCTGGAAAGGCTTTGATCATGAGAAAACTGAGGGTCCATGGGATCATCAATATGAACAAGACGGATACCAGCATTTGGCAGCCCCCCATGCAACCGCGGAGCTTGGCGTCATAATAGCAGACGAACAGGATGAGTATGTATGCCATGCGGGAATGTGCTGGGTTCCCCAAAATAAATTGGCATATATGGAACCCCTTTGCACGATTCCGGAGTATCGCAACAGAGGGCTGGCGGCTGCGGCATTATCGGAAATGTACCGCAAAATGAAAAAACTGGGGGCGACACATATGACTGGCGGATTTAATGGATTCTATGAAAAAATCGGCTATAAACCTGCGGGGAAATGGACGTATTGGAAGAAAGGATAAGCGGATAGGCATTATACCGCTATCTTCAATGCAAATCTTACAAGTATTGTTATGAACAGTTGCAGGTCGGGGGCGCAGGGGCAGAGCCGCCGCAGTAATGCGGACGGTTTTGCCGTTAGAACGAGGATTGTTTTCAGCAGGAAGATGTGCTATAATTTGAACCGACAAACTAACCGATAAATCGGTGTTTAGTGGAGGAAAAATGGATATAATTTTATACTCAAATCAACTGGACGAATATTTAAAGCATGATAGTGTAATTGATTATGATAACAAATCTATAATAGAATTGGCTGATGTGTTATTCAAAAAGGCGGATAATGAACTTGATTTCATTAGAAAAGCCTATGAATTTGTCAGAGATAACATTTCACATTCGGCAGATATAAACGAAGATGTAATAACATGTGCTGCTTCGGAAGTGTTAAAAGCGGGACATGGGATTTGTTTTGCTAAGTCCCACTTGTTGGCAGCTTTATTGCGCTGTAAATCTGTACCTGCTGGCTTTTGCTACCAAAAGCTGATTTTAGATGATGAAACATCTCCTGTTCTAATTTATCATGGACTAAATGGTGTATACATCAAAGAGTATAAAAAATGGATAAGGCTTGACGCAAGAGGAAATAAAATTGGTGTAAATGCACAGTTTTCAATAGAAACCGAACAGCTTGCATTTCCCATACGCTCAGAAATGGGGGAAGTTGACAGTTTTGTAATATATCCTAATCCTGATATAGCGGTATTGGAAAAATTGAGAAAAAGTAAGACAAGGACGGAGCTTTGGGAAAATCTTCCCACTGAACTTGAATATAATATACAATGTTAAATTCCAGTTTGTCGGGCTGTTGTTCCCGCTGTTCTTGCCGCGAGATACGGTAAACGCTCTTTCTGATTTTCTCTGCTTCTTTCATTTCGTCTTTTGATGCAAGATACCGCTGATTAAGCGTTTTTCTCTCGGCGGTCAGTTTGGCATACTCCGTTGTAAAGTGGTTATTTGGTTTCCTGCTCCCTGCGATTTTACGGCAAAGGGCGTTATCGCTGGTATTAATCTGTTCCCGTTTTTACCATGTGCAATTTTTGATTTTGTGCTGGTACTTACAGTGGCGGTGAAACGTTTTGGAAAAAAGGAAATGAGGTAAGTTATGGACCGCAGGGGGTGATTGACTGAATCAGGAAAAGAGGATATACTCAGCAGGAAGATGCTGTTGAGAAGGAAAAATAGATTTATTTCATAACGGATAATGGAAAACAGAAGGCGGTATCATAAACCTTTTTATGAGAGGAAGAATGAAAAACGATGAAGCCAATAAAATCAGCCAATTCACCAATTACATATTTTGTAAACAGGACCGGGCAGGCCGAATGGATACTTTTTATCCACGCGGCTTTTGTCAATCACAATATGTTCAAAGCACAATTTGAGTATTTTGAGAATAAATATAATATTTTGGCGATTGACATCATTGGTCACGGCCAGTCAACGGATACTAAAAAAGGTGATACGATAGATAAGATGTCAAAGTGGATATTTGATATCTTAAAAACTGAAAATATTGAGAAAGTACATATTGCCGGTGTTTCATTGGGTGCAGTTTTAGCACAGGATTTTGCTAATCATTATCCGTATGCAGTAAGTTCACTGTCCTGCTTTGGAGGATATGACATTAATAATTTTGATGTAAAAATGAAAAATGAAAATAGTGCAAAGCAGAAGCTGATGATGTTGAAAGCGTTTTTTTCGGTTAAATGGTTTGCAAAAGCAAACAAGAAAATTTCCGCATATACATCACAGGCCCAAAATGAATTTTTTGCTATGAATATACTCTTTCCCAAAAAATCATTTATGTTTCTGGCAACGCTTAATAGTATGGTAAACAAGTATAAAACCGGGCAAAGAAATTATCCTTTGTTGATTGGATGCGGAAAATTTGATATTCCAATGGAATTAGAGGCAATAAAAGCATGGAAAAGCAGTGAACCCGATTGTACCGTAGTTCTTTTTGAAAATGCGGGACACTGCGTAAATATGGATGTGCCGCAGGAATTTAATAAAACAATGGAGGAATTTTGGAAAGGTGCAAGTCAATAAAACCAAGAGCGAACGCAATTTTCAAACATGCCCTAATTTTCTATTGAAGTAAACCCAATATGTGGTACAATAAACAAGTGGGCTTGTTTGACCTTTTTGGGAAACTTGGAGGAAATGGAATATGGCAAATATGGAAATGATTACAGGCGGTGTAACTGCGGCAAAAGGATTTGAGGCGGCAGGATGTGAAGCCGGGGTAAAATATGAAAACAGGAAAGATATGGCGTTGGTTTACAGCCAAAGTCCCTGCACGGTGGCAGGGGTGTTCACAAGCAACGTGGCAAAGGCGGCACCGGTGCGGTGGGATAAGAACGTGGTAACGAATTCCCCTTATGCGCAGGCGGTTATCGTAAATACCGGCATTGCCAATGCGGGTACCGGCACGGCGGGGTATAACTGCTGCAGGCAGACCGCGCAGTGTGTGGCGGAGACTTTGGACATCCCCCTGGACAGTGTGCTTGTGGCTTCCACGGGCGTAATCGGTATGCAGGTGCCCATGGATAAAATAACGGAAGGAATCCGTAAACTTGCCGGATTAAAGGCGGAGGGCGTACAGGCGGGTACCACGGCGGCAGAGGCAATCCTGACTACCGATACCATGTCCAAGGAAGCGGCGGTGCAGTTGGAGATAGGCGGAAAAACCGTAACCGTGGGCGGCATGTGCAAAGGTTCCGGCATGATTCATCCGAACATGTCCACCATGCTCGGTTTCGTGACTACCGATCTTGCGATTTCCAAGGAGCTTTTACAGGAAGCGCTGAGTACGGACGTACAGGACACGTTTAACATGGTTTCCGTGGACGGGGATACTTCCACCAACGATACGTTACTTGTGCTGGCAAACGGTATGGCGGGCAATGAAACGATCATCAATAAGGATGATAATTACTATAAATTCCTGGAAGCGCTCCACTATGTGGACGAAACGCTGGCAAAGAAAATGGCAGGCGACGGGGAAGGGGCTACCGCCCTGGTTGAGACAAAGGTCATCCACGCGGCAAATAAGGACGATGCCAAGCGGTTAAGCAAAGCGGTCATCTGTTCCAACCTGACCAAAGCAGCCATCTTTGGGCATGATGCCAACTGGGGGAGGGTTTTGTGTGCCCTCGGCAATTCCGGCGTGGTGTTTGAACCCGAAAAAATAGATATCTTTTTTGAAGGCGGGGAGAAACGGATACAGCTCTGCCGGGATGGCGTGGCGGTGGACTTTAACGAGGAGGAAGCGACAAAGATTCTTTCCGAACCGGAAGTGCGTGTGCTTGTGGACATGAAAATGGGGGATGCGCAGGCTTGCGCGTGGGGTTGTGATTTATCATTTGATTACGTAAAAATAAATGCAGATTACCGTTCGTAAAGCCATTGGGCCGAAAATGGAAAAGAAGGAAAGAAGAAAAGAGGAAAACGATGGATAAGGATATGACGGAAGTATTGAAAAAAGCGGAGGTGCTGATTGAAGCCCTTCCATATATCCAGCAGTTTAACCGTAAAATCATTGTGGTGAAATACGGCGGGAGCGCCATGAGTAACGAAGAACTGCAAAAAAACGTCATTAAGGATGTAACGCTGTTAAAACTGGTAGGTTTCAAGCCCATCATCGTCCACGGCGGCGGCAGGGAAATCAGCCGGTGGGTCGGGAAAGTCGGGAAGGAAGCACAGTTTGTCAACGGTCTGCGCGTGACCGATGCGGAAACCATGGAAATTGCGGAAATGGTATTATCGAAGGTAAATAAGAGCCTGGTGACCATGGTACAGGAGCTTGGCGTAAAGGCGGTGGGCATCAGCGGCAAGGACGGCGGTCTGCTTACCGTATCGAAGAAATATTCCGGCGGTCAGGACATCGGTTTCGTGGGCGATATCAAGGAAGTGAATCCGAAGATACTCTACGACCTGCTGGAAAAGGATTTCCTTCCCATTGTGGCACCCATCGGGCTGGACGGCGGATTCCGGACATACAATATCAACGCCGATGATGCGGCATGTGCCATTGCAAAGGCGGTACACGCGGAGAAGCTGGCATTTTTAACGGATATTGAAGGTCTGTATAAGGACATTAACGATAAAAATTCCTTTATTTCGAGACTTTATGCATCAGAAGCGGACAGTCTCATTGCGGACGGTTTTATTGGCGGCGGGATGCTGCCGAAGCTGGCGAACTGTACGTCGGCAATACGCAACGGCGTCAGCCGCGTGCATATTTTGGACGGACGGATTCCGCACTGCCTGCTTTTGGAAATCTTTACGGACCACGGGGTTGGTACGGCGATTTTGAAGGATGATGATTCCATTTAAGCAATGGGAAACAATATAATTGGAAATAGGATAACAGAAAAAGGAGTATGTGGAAATCATGCAGCAACAGTATATCGAGGAGGCTGAGAAGGCGCTTCTCCACACATATAACAGATACCCGATTGTCTGGGAACGCGGGGAAGGCGTGCACCTGTATGACCTGGAGGGAAAGGAATACCTGGATTTCGTGGCGGGCATCGCGGTATTTGCCCTTGGATACCGGAATAAAGAATATAATGATGCTTTAAAAGAGCAGATTGACAAAATAATACACACTTCCAATTATTATTATAACGTTCCGGCGGTGGAAGCGGCGAAGAAGATGAAAGACGTGTCGGGGATGGACCGGGTCTTTTTCACGAACAGCGGTGCGGAAGCCGTGGAAGGCGCGATTAAGGCGGCGAGGAAATACGCGTATTTAAAAGACGGCAGGACGGACCATGAAATCATAGCCATGAACCATTCGTTCCATGGCAGGACGTTCGGCGCGTTGTCCGTAACGGGAAATCCGAAATACCGGGAAGCCTTCGAGCCGATGATTGGCAATGTGAAATTTGCGGAAATGAATGATTTTGACAGCGTAAAGGCATTGGTTAACGACAGGACATGTGCCATTATATTTGAAACCGTACAGGGGGAAGGCGGCATATACCCTGCGGAAAAGGAATTTATGGAGCAGGTGAAGTCGCTTTGCGGGGAAAAGGATATCCTGCTCATTTTGGACGAGATACAGTGCGGGATGGGGCGGACCGGTTCCATGTATGCGTGGCAGCGTTACGGCGTGAAGCCGGATATTATGACGACGGCAAAGGCGCTTGGATGCGGCATACCGGTTGGGGCGTTCCTCATGACCGAACGGGTGGCGGAACATTCGCTGGCAAGCGGCGACCACGGTACGACGTACGGAGGGAATCCTTTGGCGGCTGCCGCCATATGCAAAGTGTTGGAATTATTTGGGAAGAATCATATACTGGAACATGTGAATGAGGTTGCTCCTTATTTGGAAAAACGGCTGGACACCCTTATGGAAAAGTATGATTTCATTAAGGCACGGCGCGGCGCCGGGCTGATGCAGGGGCTTGTATTTGACCGTCCGGTGGCGGATATCATCAACCGGGCGTTGGAAAACGGTTTGGTTTTGATTAATGCGGGAACCGATATTATCCGTTTTGTGCCTCCGCTTATTATTACGGAAGCGGATGTGGATGTGATGGTGGAAAGACTGGAACGCAGTTTTTGATTCTGCGTACCGGTAATAAGAGGAGAAAAGCATGGGAATGAAGAAAAGGATTTTGACGGCAGCGGCACTGGCAGGTGTGGCTGCCGCCGCATTGCTGATAGGATATTCCGGGAAAGGGATTAGTGAGAAAGTGGAGGAGTCCATTTTTGAACGGCATAAGGAGACTCTTTATTTTTGGTATACGGACGAGGCGCTGACCGATTACTTAAACAGTGCGGCAGTGGCTTACGGGGAAGTGAACACGGATGCCAGGGTGGTTCCGGTGCTCACTTCCGGTTTGGAATACCTGGAAACCATTAACCGGGCATCGGTACAGTCGGAAACACCGCCGGATTTGTACATCATCAGCAATGATTCTTTGGAAAAGGCATTTTTGGCGGGACTGGCGAATCCGGTCCCGGAGGATATATGGGATGGGATGAAGGAGGAGTATCCGGATGCAGCCAGACTTGCCGTCAGTTATAAAAATAAGGTAATCGGTTATCCGTTTTATTTTGAAACGAGCGCCCTTCTTTACAACCGCACCTATTTGGAGGAATTTGCGGGAAAGCAAATCGAAGCGGAGCAGGATGCCCTGGAGGCGGAGGAAGCAATGGCGCAGTTGGAAGCCGAAGGACCGGTGGAGGATAGTGCAGACGGCGGGGAAGCCGGCGACGGAGGGAATAACGGTGCCGATACGGCGGAAAACGGCGGAGCGGAGGAAGCCGGTGAGAGCGGAACGGACGCACAGTTACAGCAGGAAATTGAGGAGCGGGTGAAATCCATGCTCCCCGACACCATAGATGACATTTTGGAATTTGCGAATGAGTACGATGCGCCGGAACAGGTGGAGGCGGTTTTCAAATGGGATGTGACGGACATTTTCTATAATTATTTTTTTGCCGGGAATTACCTGAATGTGGGCGGCAGTGCAGGGGACGATACGGCGAACATGAACATTTACAACAGGGATGCCATCGACTGCCTGAAAGTTTACCAGGACTTAAACCAGTTCTTTTCCATTGATACGCAGGAAATCAGTTACGAAGGCGTGCTGGACGACTTTATGCAGGGGAAGATTGTGTATACGGTAGCGACCACGGACTCGGTGGCGAAGTTAGAGAAAGCAAAGGAAGAAGGATTGTTTGCTTACGAGTACAGTATTGCAAAGGTGCCGGATATAAATGAACGGCTGTTAACCCGTTCCCTTTCCGTGACAAACTGCGTGGTAGTCAACGGCTATTCGGAAAAGCAGGAACTGGCTTCGGATTTTGCCAGGTTCTTGACCGGCGACGATACGGATGCGCTGTATACCCGTACCGGAAAAGTGGCGGCCCGTTACGGAGTGGATTACGGCAATGCCAATTTACAGGCATTTGTCAATGAATATGAGCTTTCCATTCCCATGCCGAAGATGGTGGAAACCAGTAATTTCTGGGTGGAACTGGAAATTGCCTTTGCGCAGATATGGAACGGGGCGGACGCCAATGCAAGGCTGAAGGAACTGTCGGAGCAGATTATGACGCAGGTAACGGGGGCGCCTTACGTGGAGACGGCAATCGAGGAAGAAGAAGTGCAGGAGGAGGAAATCGAATATTTGGATGAGGACGCGCTGCGCCAGGAGGCACAGGAGGAAGATTAGGGAAAAGGGCTTAACGCCCTTCCCCCTCCCAAAAACCTTCAAATAGAAAAAATGTAAAGCCCTTGATGCTATGGACGCA
Source organism: uncultured Kineothrix sp. (assembly GCA_910587275.1). Taxonomy (GTDB): domain Bacteria; phylum Bacillota; class Clostridia; order Lachnospirales; family Lachnospiraceae; genus Kineothrix. The sequence continues at coordinate 942 of CAJUMD010000015.1, read as the reverse complement.
GCTTCGTCGCAAATGCTTTCTTTATATAAATCCATTGACAAAGGTAAACAAGCTGCCTATAAGTATTGCGCCGCTTTGTCCTCCCTGCCGGAGTACGGCGTGGCATCACATACGCATACCATGACGTAGTAGGGAAAACCGAGCCGCCGAAAACAGCAAAGGGCAAGGCAAAGAAAAAAAGCAGCAAATTAGAGCTTTAACGGGCGTATCTCATTACTGCTTTTATAGCTCTTTATATCCCCGCGTGGGATTTGGGCACCATTTGCCCATAAAGCACCACAAAAACAGGGAATAAAAAGAACGCCGAGAGCGTGCAGAAACATAGTGTTTATGCGGCTTCCCGGCGTTTTCCAATTTCTCAACCAACCTAAAATCAGCTTGTACGGAAGATGAAAATTCTACTATTTTTTATAAATCCAAATCAGTTGTTATAATACCGAAAGATTCAAGTTTCGCTTTTAATATCTTTAATTGATAATCAAGTTCTTTTTCGTAATCATTTGCTTTTTTAATGCGTTGCAAGCTGGTATAGCTATCAATCAAATTATTAATCATTTCTTTTTCACCTGGCATACAATCACCCGCTTTCTATGTTGTGATTATGGATTGCTATAATGTAAGTATACCATAACTTAGGTGTAAAGTCTATTCAATTATCAAGGGTGAAACATCTTCCGGTAACAGTTCAGCTTAAAATGTTATATTTAGACGGACGCACGGACGGGAAAATTTTGCGTGGCGACTGCCGCGAGAGGCAAATGCCCAGCATGGGGTGTTTGCCTTTAGGTATTCGCATTTTGCTAAGAAATTCCCGCCGAAAACGAAGCACGGAAAATCCGGGACAGGCAATCCCCCTGCCGTCGCCTCCCAAAATTCTCCCGCCCGTGCTAGAGCGTGTTTGAAAATTCATTCCTGACATCTGCACGCCCCACTTTGCGTGAT